>NZ_JACOOB010000020.1:0-64249 GCF_014287315.1 Bacteroides sp. NSJ-39
TATTCTACAAAAAAGATAGAAGACTGGGAGAGTTGAACGAAAAAATCAAGAGAAAAGCTCACGTAAAGCAAAGCTTTTCTCTTGATTTTTTAGAAAGAGGAACATTTACTGAATATCCCAAATGTACTGACAACGTCTGCATTATTCGTCGGTGGATTCATTCTAAATTCCGAAGAACAAGAATCCGACAAACAAAATTCAACAGAATCCTCACCATCCAAAGATAGTTTATCACCCAAAGATAATTTATCATACTTAAAAGATGAAACACACTTTGTTGCCCAAGAAAAACAAAAAGGAAAACTTAAGACAGATGTCACCTATTATTTAGCAGAGAAAGGATATACACTTTCAAAAAATACAGAAATAACGGTTATTTGCCAAACAGACGAACAAAACACGTTAATGGAAGATAAGGATGGAAATCGCTTTACCATACCAAGTAGAAGCGTGGAAACACAGCGTCCCCTTAAAATGATTAATCCTAATTATCATTATTATATGGGTGGTACTTGGCTCCACACTTTCGATCCTTATAAACGCCCCATTACAGAAATCATATCCAAATGGGGAGACTATACATTATGCAATAAGCAAGAAGGCTCTTACACATTTCCATATCTGACTCATGTTTCAGGAATCAGTAGAGGACACTCTGTCACTCTGCTCACAGATGAAAAAGGAATTGTCACCGGAAGCCGATGTTCCAATGAGAGTTCGAACCTTTTCGGTTTTTTGTTCTTCTACTCTGATATTCTTTCACTAAATGTATATGAGCCACAAGGCACATTACTAATAGAACCAGGAACCGATACTGACAACAGTGGATCTATCATCGAAGGAATTTATATGTATGTGTTATATACAATACCAGCAGCAATACTATTGTTCGTAATTCTTTGGGGTATGATGATTGTCCGGATTGTCCCTAACAATATTATCAACTTCACACTTCGCGCAGGAACATTTCTTATTATATATGTTCTTTCCATCATCTTCTTAGAACACTATCATAGTGTGTGGCTGATTCTTTTCCCATGTTATATGGGAGTGGGATATATGCTAATTAGAGGATTAAAAAATTACTTAAATTTAGAAGCGCGCTGCACACGCTGCCATGCCATCAACAGCATTAACCGCCATAAGGAAGAAACCGGACGGGAAAGAACTATAAGAAAATGTAACATTCATTTCCATTTAGAAGCCAATGGAGATATTACACATAGCGCCTATGTATATAACGAAACAACCGTACATTATCATCACAAAGATGTGTGTGAAAAGTGTAAATATACACAGGAATATAACAGTGACACAGTATTAAAAAAAAGTATAGAAGAATGCCCGCATTGTGGTAGCACAGACATCAGTAAAGAAATGGATATCGACAACATTAAATATAAAGGAGGGAAAATAACCTTTGACTATGCATATCAAGAGTACTGTACCCTATGCAACGAATCGATATGGGAAGGAAATGGATCGTATTATTTCAATGCCCCAAAACCTGCAAATACACCAAAGAGACGCACTCCAGTTTCTAACGCAACTCCTCAGTCTCAAGATAATACTTTTAGACACGGATATGAATGTCGTTACTTTGATAGTGGACTTTCTAATCAAATGGGCACAGGAATATGTATCAAAACAGGGTGTGACCAAAATGGAGATAAATGTAACAAAGAAGGAGGTTACTGCCCATGGTTTGAATTACGAAATTAAACATATTTAGACCTAATAAGGTATTGCAAAAAATTATCAGTCAGAGGATGTCTGAGAATAAACTATCCCCAGAAAGTCGGACATCCTCTAATTAATAAAAGAGGGAAGATTACTTCTATTTTGTCATTATTCAATTAAACCTTTTCTATCAAAAACAATCTAACCTACTGAAGATACAATGTAATATGCTATATACTATACTAAACCATGAATAAGAAGACTAAATGGGGGATTATCATCCTTGTTGGTACCGGAATTATCGGTGGAGGAATTTATTCACAATTACCCAAAAAGAACGACGAACTAACAGCTGCCGACAAAATAATGAGCGGCAAATCTAAAAAAGGGAGACAAGTTTTAAATGTAAACGCCAAAATTATAAAACCGCAATCCCTGACAGACGAATTTACAACTACCGGTGTATTGCTACCCGATGAAGAAGTAGATTTATCTTTTGAAACTTCCGGAAAGATTGTTGAAATCAATTTCGAAGAAGGAACATCGGTGAAAAAAAGGACAGTTGCTTGCCAAAGTAAACGACCGACAGTTGCAGGCACAACTACAACGCCTCGTCTCACAGTTGAAACTGGCAGAAGACCGTGTATTCCGTCAAGACGCATTGCTGAAGCGAGATGCTGTCAGTAAAGAAGCGTATGAACAAGTAAAAACAGATTTGGCAACCTTGAATGCCGATATCGAAATTATAAAAGCAAATATTGAACTGACCGAACTGCGCGCTCCGTTCGACGGAGTTATCGGACTTCGCCAAGTCAGTATCGGTACTTATGCTTCACCGACAACAGTGGTTGCCAAACTAACCAAAATCGCTCCGCTAAAAGTCGAATTTTCCGTACCGGAACGTTACGCCAAGCAAATAAAGAAAGGAACAAACCTGAATTTCAGTGTTGAAGGCAATCTGGACGCTTTCGGTGCGCAGGTATATGCCGTTGAATCAGCTATTGACCCTAATCTGCACCAATTTACAGCACGTGCACTCTATCCGAATGTGAAGCATATTTTATTACCCGGCCGCTATGCGAGTGTATTATTGAAGAAAGACGAGATTGAAAACGCAATCGCTATCCCCACAGAAGCAATTGTACCGGAAATGGGTAAAGATAAGGTCTATTTATATAAATCGGGAAAAGCCGAACCGGTGGATATCATAACCGGTATTCGTACCGCATCCGAAGTACAAGTAATAAGGGGATTGCACATGGGAGATACCATCATCACCTCAGGAACACTGCAACTCCGTACCGGACTTGCCGTAACGCTTGACAAAATTGATTAATACCTGCGCCCTATGAACATATCCGAATTAAGCATACGCCGCCCGGTATTAGCCACCGTACTAACCATCATTATCTTACTTTTCGGATTTATCGGATATAACTATCTGGGTGTCCGTGAATATCCGTCAGTGGATAATCCGATCATCTCTGTCAGTTGCTCTTATCCGGGAGCAAACGCCGACGTTATCGAGAACCAGATTACCGAGCCGTTGGAACAGAATATTAACGGTATTCCGGGTATCCGCTCTTTATCCAGTGTCAGCCAACAAGGACAGAGCCGTATCACTGTAGAATTTGAATTGTCCGTCGATCTGGAAACCGCTGCAAACGACGTGCGTGATAAGGTATCACGTGCACAACGGTATTTACCGCGTGACTGTGACCCTCCTACCGTATCAAAAGCTGATGCGGATGCACAACCTATCTTAATGGTTGCTTTACAGAGCGACAAACGCTCGCTATTGGAGTTAAGCGAAATCGCAGACCTGACAGTCAAGGAGCAGTTGCAGACCATCTCCGATGTAAGTAGCGTTTCTATCTGGGGAGAGAAACGTTATTCCATGCGCCTTTGGCTGGATCCGGTAAAAATGGCCGGTTATGGCATCAGCCCTATTGACGTAAAAAATGCGGTAGACAATGAGAACGTGGAACTTCCGTCAGGTAGTATCGAGGGAAATACCACCGAACTGACAATCCGAACACTTGGATTGATGCATACAGCTGATGAATTTAACGACTTGATTATCAAGGAATCGGATAACCGCATCGTACGTTTCAGTGACATAGGTCGGGCTGAACTAGGTCCTGCCGACATCAAAAGTTACATGAAGATGAATGGCGTACCAATGGTAGGTGTCGTAGTCATTCCGCAACCGGGTGCCAACCATATCGAAATTGCCGACGCAGTATATCAGCGTATGGAGCAAATGAAAAAGGATTTGCCGGAAGATGTACATTATAATTACGGATTCGACAACACTAAATTTATCCGTGCATCTATCAATGAAGTAAAGTCCACCGTATATGAAGCTTTCGTACTCGTTATCATCATTATCTTCCTCTTCCTGCGCGATTGGCGTGTTACGCTGGTACCTTGTATTGTGATTCCCGTCTCCCTTATCGGTGCATTCTTCGTCATGTACCTGGCCGGTTTCTCCATCAACGTACTTTCTATGCTTGCCATCGTATTGTCTGTGGGATTGGTGGTGGATGACGCTATCGTAATGACGGAAAACATCTATATCCGGATAGAAAAAGGAATGAGCCCGAAAGAGGCGGGAATAGAAGGAGCTAAAGAAATTTTCTTTGCTGTCATCTCGACAACCATTACACTGGTTGCCGTATTCTTCCCCATCGTCTTTATGGATGGTATGACCGGACGATTATTCCGTGAATTCAGTATTGTGATTTCCGGTTCGGTTATCATTTCTTCATTTGCCGCACTGACTTTCACGCCTATGCTGGCAACCAAATTACTGATAAAACGAGAGAAACAGAGTTGGTTCTATGCGAAAACAGAACCTTTCTTTGAGGGTATGAACCGTCTGTATAGCCGTTCATTGGCTGCTTTCCTTCGCAAACGCTGGATTGCCCTTCCTTTCACGGTCATCACTATATGTCTCATCGGAATTCTGTGGAATATAGTACCGGCCGAAATGGCTCCTTTGGAAGACCGTTCACAAATCAGCATCAACACTCGTGGTGCAGAAGGTGTGACTTATGAATATATCCGGGATTACACAGAAGATATCAACCAACTTGTCGATTCCATTCTTCCTGACGCCGAAGCCGTGACTGCACGTGTTTCCAGTGGTAGCGGTAACGTGCGTATTACTTTGAAAGATATGCAGGACCGTAACTACACCCAGATGGAAGTAGCCGAGAAAATATCGAAAGCGGTACAGAAAAAGACGATGGCACGTTCGTTTGTGCAGCAACAGTCTTCTTTCGGCGGTCGTCGCGGAAGTATGCCGGTTCAATACGTTCTTCAAGCTACCAATCTGGAAAAACTGGAAGAGGTATTGCCCAAATTCATGACAAAAGTGTATGAAAACCCGGTCTTTCAGATGGCAGACGTTGACTTGAAGTTCAGTAAACCGGAAGCCCGTATTCAAATCAACCGTGATAAAGCCAGCATTATGGGAGTAAGTACTAAAAACATTGCCCAAACTTTGCAGTATGGATTAAGCGGACAACGTATGGGGTATTTCTATATGAATGGAAAACAATACGAGATCTTGGGAGAAATCAACCGGCAACAGCGAAATAAGCCGGCCGATCTGAAAGCGATCTATATCCGCAGCAATAATGGAGACATGATACAGCTAGACAACCTGATCGAATTGGAAGATGGTATTGCTCCTCCTAAATTGTACCGTTACAATCGTTTTGTGTCGGCTACCATTTCTGCAGGCTTAGCCGATGGAAAAACAATCGGTCAAGGTTTGGACGAAATGGACAAGATAGCAAAAGAAACATTGGATGATACTTTCCGTACAGCTCTGTCCGGAGACTCAAAGGAATACCGTGAAAGTTCTTCCAGTCTGATGTTTGCCTTTATCCTGGCTATTCTCCTAATTTACCTGATTCTGGCAGCACAGTTCGAAAGTTTCAAAGACCCGTTGGTTATCATGCTGACAGTGCCTTTAGCCATTGCCGGAGCATTAGTATTCATGTATTTCAGTGGTATCACAATGAATATATTTAGTCAGATCGGTATCATCATGTTGATTGGTCTAGTAGCTAAAAACGGTATCCTCATTGTAGAATTTGCCAATCAGAAACAGGAAACCGGAGAAGATAAAATGACTGCAATCAAGGATGCGGCCTTACAACGTCTCCGTCCGATCCTAATGACAAGCGCTTCTACAGTTTTGGGACTTATCCCGCTTGCCTTTGCCACCGGAGAAGGTTGTAACCAACGTATTGCTATGGGTACGGCAGTAGTAGGAGGTATGGTAGTCTCTACTCTTCTCACGATGTACATCGTACCGGCCATTTACAGTTATATTTCGACTAACCGAATCAAAAAACTAAAAGAATGAAACCGAAAGATATTTGTATGAAACGTATCGTATATATAATCACTGCATGTGCCTTTTCCGTTTCTGCAGTCAAAGCACAGCAAGTACTTACTTTAAAGGAGTGTCTGGAGGAAGGATTGCAGAACAATTACTCTTTGCGTATTGTCCACAACGAGGAACAGATCAGCAAAAATAATGCGACGCCAGGTAATGCAGGCTACTTACCTACTTTGGACTTCTCTGCCGGTTATGTAGGGAATCTGGACAATATTGAAAGCAAAGCACGTGAAACCGGAGAAATAACCAAAAACAAGGGTGTCTACGATCAGACTGTCAACGTAGGCCTCAACCTGAATTGGACTATTTTCGACGGATTCAATATCAGCACGACTTACAAACAACTTAAAGAGTTGGAACGACAAGGGGAAACGAATACCCGTATTGCCATCGAGGACTTTATAGCCGACTTGACAGCCGAGTACTACAACTTTATCCAACAAAAGATTCGTCTGAAAAACTTCCATTATGCAATGTCGCTCTCAAAAGAACGCCTGCGTATAGCAGAAGCGAGCCATCTTGTCGGTAAGTTTTCAGGGTTGGATTACCAGCAAGCAAAAGTGGACTTCAATGCGGATAGCGCTCAATACATCAAACAACAGGAATTACTGCACTCATCACGTATCCAATTGAATGAGTTAATGGCTAATAACGATGTCAATCAAATTGTTATTATCAAAGATTCCACTATCGAAGTGCATAGCGACCTGAGATTTGAAGATCTATGGAGTTCTACGTTGGCAACCAATGCTTCTTTATTGAAAGCTGACCAGAATACGACTTTAGCCCAATTGGACTACAAGAAAGTGAATTCACGCAACTATCCATATCTCAAATTAAATACCGGATATGGCTATACTTTCAATAAGTATGACATCAATGCCACTAGTAGAAGAGGAAATCTGGGATTTAACGCAGGAGTAACTGTCGGCTTCAACATATTCGACGGTAATCGCCGCCGTGAAAAGCGGAATGCAACTCTTACTTTTAAGAACCGTCAACTGGAACGACAGAATCTTGAATTAGCACTACGTTCCGACCTCAGTAATTTATGGCAAGCTTATCGTAACAATCTTCAGTTATTGAATCTGGAACGACAGAATCTTATAACAGCTAAAGACAATCACGATATTGCAATGGATCGTTATATACAGGGAGACCTTTCCGGTTTTGAGGTACGTGAAGCACAAAAAAGTTTGTTGGATGCGGAAGAACGTATCCTTTCCGCTGAATATAACACCAAAATCTGCGAGATCTCATTGTTACAAATCAGCGGAAAGATAACAAAATATTTAGAGGAATAAGAGAGGGATTTATCCCATTATGTATTTTGCCGGTTTACCAATACGGTGTACCAGACTCACAATCAACCAGGAGACAGCAAATGCCATTACTGCCGCTACCGGTATTTGCAAAGGAATGGGTATACCAATAGCCCGCGTCAACATTACAGCCGGTCCGGTAAAGAAATAATGAATCATATAAACTCCGAAACCACATACGGTAAGGTTTGCTAATGCCTTCCGTATTCTTTCTGAACGGATATTGACTTTTTTTGCCAGCATAAATACAGGAATGGTCATCATTACCACATTAAGGGAACAATAGGTAAAGAACAGCTCTAACATCTCATCCGTATAATCCGGTAAAGCTGTCATATGGCGGAAGCCGAAGAACGTCACAACGTATCCGATCACAAACATCGGGATACCGGTTGCCAATGTCTTTTTCATGCTCCAATCAAGATTCTTCAAATAGTGGCCTAACAGCAGATATCCGTTGAATCCGGCAAAGGCATATAACATTCCAAATGAGTTCCATGAGCAAGTTCCCCATAAATAACCGTCAACAAACTGATAATAGTAAGGCAACAGCAAGGTGACTCCCCAAGCTAGCAGAAACATCTGTTTGGCACGTTCCGAAGCCTTCTCTACCCATGCCGAAAATATAGGCAAATAAAGATAAAGTCCGATAAGCAGATAAATATACCACATATGTACTGCCAATATAGAAAAGTTGAATGGGATATTCAAGATATATTTGACAGCAACCGAGAAAGATTGCCTCATTACTTCTTCACCGGCATAAGGAAAGAAATCAAGAATAATCTGGGGACTGAATCCTAGCCAGCCCGTTATCCAGGGAAAAAGATTATAAATAACAGACCAGATAAAGAACGGATACAGGACACGGGCAATCCGTTTCTTGTAAAAAGCGGAAGTATCACCTCGCACAGGTAAAAGCAAAGCTCCTGTTATCATCACAAACAACGGCACACATGGACGAAGGACAGATCCGTATATAGCCCCCCATAATTTAATCTCTCCGATATTGGGAGCAGTGCCCGGATAAAAATTAAAAGGATCGGCGCAATGGCAGCAAACGACTGTAAACATTGCGATAAAACGTACAACGTCCAGCCATACAATATGCCGGTTCTTCTGATTAGGTAGTTCAACTGTCGATGTTTTCATTATGGCTAGTAATAGAAAAGGAAATTAGTAAAAAAGGGATACCTATACGAAACAGACAGGTATCCCTCCAATAATGGTTTATATAAAAGAATTATAGACTAATTATTTAGTACAATTCCAAGGTTTCAGTTGCTTAAAGAAGTCATTCCCCTTATCATCTACCAGAATGAATGCCGGGAAATCTTCCACTTCAATTTTCCAGATCGCTTCCATTCCCAATTCTGGATATTCCACGCACTCAATGCTCTTGATATTATTCTGAGCGAGAATAGCCGCAGGACCTCCGATAGAACCAAGATAGAAACCACCGTACTTCTTACAAGCATCTGTCACCTGCTGGCTACGGTTACCTTTTGCCAACATAATCATGCTGCCGCCATGACTTTGGAACAAGTCAACATATGGGTCCATACGTCCGGCAGTAGTCGGTCCCATAGAACCACATGCCATACCTTCCGGTGTTTTTGCCGGACCGGCATAGTAAATAGGATGATCTTTGATATACTGAGGCAAATCTTCTCCACGATCCAAACGCTCTTTCAGTTTGGCGTGAGCGATATCACGGCCCACAATAATAGTCCCATTCAATGACAGACGGGTAGCCACCGGATACTTAGTCAGTTCCTTCAAGATTTCAGGCATCGGACGGTTCAGGTCGATTTTAACCACATCACCTTCTCCTGCCTTACGCAATTCTGCAGGAATCAGTTCGCCCGGATTTGAATCCAGTTTCTCAATCCAAATACCATCTTTATTGATTTTACACTTGATATTACGGTCGGCTGAACAAGAAACGCCCAAACCTACCGGACAAGAAGCACCGTGACGGGGCAGACGGATGATACGCACATCGTGGGCCAAATACTTACCGCCAAACTGCGCACCCAGACCAATCTTATGCGCTTCTGCCAATACTTCTTTTTCCAGTTCAATATCACGGAACGCACGGCCATATTCGTTTCCTGTTGTCGGCAAGTTATCATAAAAATGAGTAGAAGCCAATTTCACAGTCAGCAGATTCTTCTCTGCAGAAGTACCGCCAATTACGAAAGCGATATGATAAGGAGGACAAGCAGCTGTCCCCAATGTTTTCATCTTTTCAACCAAGAACGGAACCAGTGTGCCGGGATTCAAGATAGCTTTAGTCTCTTGATAGAGATAAGTTTTATTGGCTGAGCCACCACCTTTGGTCACACAAAGGAATTCATATTCCATACCTTCGGTAGCTTCGATATCAATCTGTGCAGGCAGGTTACATTTCGTATTCACCTCATCATACATATTCAGAGGCGCATTCTGAGAATAACGCAGATTCTCTTCGGTATATGTTTTATAGACTCCCAATGACAGAGCTTCTTCGTCAGAATAGCCCGTCCACACCTGTTGTCCTTTTTCTCCATGAATGATGGCAGTACCGGTATCCTGGCAGAATGGAAGAACTCCCTTTGAAGCAACTTCCGCATTGCGCAGGAAAGTCAATGCCACATACTTATCATTCTCACTTGCTTCCGGATCACTCAGAATCTTAGCAACTTGTTCGTTGTGCGAACGACGAAGCATGAATGATACATCACGAAAAGCCGCATTAGCCATCGCAGTCAAACCTTCTTTCTCAATTTTCAGGATAGGATGTCCTTCAAACTCGCCTACCGACACATAATCTTTGGTAAGCAGATAATACTCAGTTGTATCTTTTCCCTTTTCAAACATGGGCTGATACTTAAACGGAGGTGTTGCCATAAGTTTCTTATTTTATTACGTAATGTTAGTTAGTGTTGCAAAGGTAGCAATTAAGAATGAAGAATGGCGAATGATGAATAAAGAATTAAGAATGAATAACGGAGAATATTTCGATTATTCTACGATAGTCTCAATTCGCTTGATAAGCTCATTCCCCAAGGCTGTCTTCTCCTCAATATGTTTCAACACAGCCGTCACAAATGTATTGCTTTCAAAATCCCCGCGCACCTGTTCGAAATCTTGTCGCATCTCGTCGTGCGAGCCATCCGCACCAAATCCGGTCATAGAAGAGAGCGAGAATTCCTTCTTTGCATCTTCATACACCATTTTATCCAGTCCCACTACGGATTCCTGCCAGGATTTTACAATACGAATCACATCCTGAGCAGTGATGATTTCCGGATTTATACCATAAAATTCCTGAATCTTATTGTAAGCCCATGTCCATTCGTAGGTGTAATAATTCTCGTGCATCTCCGCAAAGCAGGCATTGATGGATTTCAAACGGTTGACAGTACCATTCTCAATTCCATCCAACAGACGGTCTATCTCACTCTTCGGAGCAATGAGTCCGGAAACGTCCACCCATTCTCCCACTCCGATTTCCGTATCGGGCTTCAAACGTTGACGAATTTCCTCATTGCTTTGGAAATTGATACCCTCCAATCGTTTAATAATCGAATTACCCAAGAACTTATGAATGGCTATCTCATAAAAACGGATACCGTTATTTAAAGAAGTGTTTTTGATCTTGGCACTCTGATAAGAGTAAATCTCTGAAGTTTCACCGGACACCCGTCGCAATTCTTTCAAAATGGAACGTCCCTTAAACATCTTTTGGATGGTATAAGGGCTCAAAAGGTTATAATTGATATAATCCAGACGATTCGGGTCTTGTCGTTTATCACGTCTCGGCCATTTCTGCGCATCACGGATAGTACCGACACTTCTCAAATTGACACCCGGAACCAAATAGGTCGTATTTCTCTGCTCTATCAGATAAGAGAAGGGAAGATTGGAAGTATCGGCATGATTGACATGGCGTCCCATCACCAAAGAAAAAGCCCCGACACGAGCCGGCCACAAGATATAGGAATCAGAAGTCGTTTTGGCTCCTCTCTCCATTGTTCCTTGATGAATCGGACCGAGTTTATACATATGATTGCTCTGATTGGAACCCGATCCTGCATTCATAAATGAGAACATTCCGGCAATCAGCAAGGTAGATTTGTGATGTGTCACCGTGAAAGGACCTGCAAAGATGGCACAGGCCTCACCGTTCTCTCCTTGGCAATTACTAAAGAATAAAGAATCGGAAGCAGAATAGTTATGTCCCAATTTACAGGACTGCCCTACAAAGCAACGGCTCAACATAGTGCCGTCATCCACTTTAGAACCGGAGGAGATGATGAAATCATCACAAATCACTCCGTGTCCGATATGTACGGGAGCTGTCACATTGCTGTTTATACTACCATTAGACAAACGGCACGTTCCGCAAATATGACAATAGTCGCCAATCCGGACATTCTTAATAGACCCCGTATTGAGAATCATAACATGCTCTCCGATACTCCCGGTAGCGGAAGCATGCTTGTTGGAATAATAATCCGCAATCGACTTCATGCGGTTTATCAACTCAGGACGATGGCGGTACAATGCCAGTATATAAGCTTGATGCGCAGACAATTTATCATTAATCAGCACCTCACGTCCCCCTGTTTCATTAAGAACCGCTACTTCTACCCCGTTGCCGAAAGTCGTCAACTTGTCCACCAGAATAATATCTACATTTTCGATGAAGGTATCACTGCCAATTTCGTAATTAGCTATATAATTCTGGATATTTTCAATGCAGCAGTTATCCCCCACTGTTACATTGTGCAGTGTCACATGGCGCAATCCCGAATGTTTTTTGATACCTCCCGGCAATGTAAACTCAGACTCGAATACGCCCAACTTCACTTCTCCCGAAAAGCGGGTATGGTGAACGAACTCACAATTAAAGCCTTCGGCAACCAAAACATTTCCCCAATCATCAGCCAAACACGATTGGCTCTTCAACTGAAGTACCTCATCTTCAGTCAATCTACGATAGTCTTTCATATAAATAAAGTGTTATTTATTCTTCCTCTTCGTAGGTCTGATAAAGAAAATCGTTATAAGGGTATTTCTGAACGTGCAATTCTTTCACTCGTTGATAAACTACATTTTTCAGTTCGTCCATATTGATTCGCTCGCGGGCGGAAATAAAGAGGCAATTATCCTCCATCTTTGCCATCCACGTCTTCATCAGCTCTTCGAGTGTCAAGTTTTCTTTTGTTCGGGGGGTAAGGTCGTCCGATGCTTTCTCTATGTAAGTGTAAGCATCTATTTTATTAAATACAAGTATCATGGGTTTGCCACCGCCGCCAATCTCGGCCAGTGTCTTATTTACCACTTCAATCTGTTCTTCAAATCCGGGATGGGAAATATCCACTACATGCACCAACAGGTCGGCTTCGCGCACCTCATCCAATGTTGATTTGAAAGAGTCCACCAAATCGGTAGGTAACTTACGGATAAATCCGACCGTATCTGACAAAAGGAACGGTAGATTCTCGATAATTACCTTACGGACAGTGGTATCCAGCGTTGCAAACAACTTATTCTCCGCAAATACCTCGCTCTTGGACAGGAGGTTCATAATGGTCGATTTACCAACATTGGTATAACCTACTAAAGCAACACGAATCATGCGTCCGCGATTTTTACGCTGGGTAGCCTTCTGCTTATCAATGTCTGCCAGACGTTCTTTCAGCAACGACATACGGTTCAGGATAATACGACGGTCCATTTCAAGCTGTGTTTCACCCGGACCACGAAGTCCCACTGAGCCCTTACCGCCACCTGCACCGGAGCCACCTCCCTGGCGCTCCAAGTGAGTCCAAAGGCGTTGCAAGCGTGGCAGCATATATTTATATTGCGCCAATTCCACCTGTGTTTTAGCATTGGCAGTCTGGGCACGCATGGCAAATATATCAAGAATCAGCGAAGTACGGTCAAGTATCTTCACCTTCAATTCGGCTTCGATATTACGGATTTGTTTCGCGGAAAGCTCATCATCAAAGATAACCATTCCCACTTCACGTTCTTCCTCCTCTTCGTTACGGATATATGTTCTTATCTCTTCCAGTTTTCCTTTCCCTACATAAGTCACCGAGTTAGCCGTCGGCAACTTTTGTGTAAATCGTTTCACTACTTCCGCCCCAGCCGTCTCGGCAAGGAATGCCAATTCATCCAGATACTCGTTCGTTTTGCGCTCATCCTGCGTCTGAGTGATGAGTCCGACCAGTATTGCTGTCTCTACTTTGGCTTCGGATATTACAAATTCTTTCATTCTTTATTTTTAATAATAATATGGGTGCAAATATAGCAAAAAAAGATAATCTTTTTAGAGATATTAATGCATATTCATCACCGATGTAGCACAGAACTACATCTAAATTGTTCTAACATCAATAAAAAACAGAAGTATGGAAAAGATTAGTTACAACCTTGTGTTTAACAGAAAAAAGAATTTGAATAAGAGAGGAATGGCATTAATACAAGTGGAAGCTTACCTTAATAAGAAAAAAATGTATCTCTCCACTAAAATCTATATTAAACCAAACCAATGGGACGACAAACGGAAAATGGTAAAGAACCATCCTAATGCAGACATCCTAAACTGTATGTTATACGAATATATATCTACAATAGAGCAAACAGAACTCGGATTGTGGCAACAGGGAAAAGAGATTTCATTGAGTTTATTAAAGAACTTACTTAAGAAACCTGTAAGCAACGAAAAGTCTTTTTTAGATTTCTATAAAGAAGAACTAGCAACCTCTTCTTTGAAAGAAAGTACCAAGCACAATCATCTTTCCACCCTCGAGTTACTTCAAGCGTTCAAGAAAGAGATCTTCTTTACAGACCTCACATTTGAATTTGTTTCTTCATTCGATTCTTACCTGCAATCTCGTGGATATCATCTTAATACAATTGCCAAGCACATGAAACATCTAAAACGTTATGTCAATATTGCTATTAATAAAGAATATATGGATATACAGAAATATGCCTTCAGAAAATATAGAATCAAAAGTGTAGAAGGCAGACATACCCATTTGTCTCCCGAAGAATTGCATAAACTGGAAGAAGTTCAACTCACAGAGAAGTTTGCAAAATTACAAAAGCCCAAAGATGCCTTTTTATTTTGTTGTTACGCAGGGTTACGATATTCTGATTTCACTCACCTGACCTCCGAGAATATCATTGAGTTTCATAAGGAATTTTGGCTTATCTATAAATCTGTCAAAACAGGCACTGAGGTACGCCTTCCACTATACCTGTTATTCGAGGGCAAAGGTATTCATATACTCCACCGCTACAAGAATGACCTCAATAGTTTTTTCAAGTTAAAAGATAATTCCAATCTTAACAAGGAACTGAATGTACTAGCCAAATTGGCAGGAATCAGCAAACACATTTCTTTCCACACAGCCCGCCACACGAATGCTACCTTATTAATATATAACGGTGCAAATATAACTACCGTACAAAAATTGTTGGGACACAAAAGTGTAAAAACCACTCAGGTATATGCCAATATAATGGACATCACAATCGTACGTGACCTCGAAAAAGCTGCTTCACAAAAGAATGAGTGACACTACCCACACACAAACATAGCATAATTCACCACATTACCACAGATTACACGGATTAACACAGATGATAAATGCAGATTATCAATGCACGGATTTTAATCTGTGTTAATCCGTATAATCTGTGGTGAAAAACGAGTTCTGGCACAAATCATGAAGTATAGTTCACACTAACAAGCCTATAGCAAAGTCATTAATTCCTTCAAAGAGTGGATGTGGTAAGTAGGAAGAAAAGGGAAAGTAGTCCGCTCCGTCACATTGTAGAAAACCTGATGCATTCCAACTCCATAAGCTCCGGTAATATCAGCTTCCCAGCTGTCACCAATCATTAATGATTCCCGCAACTCAGACTGAGTGGCCGACAGAGCAAAATTAAATATTTCAGGGTAAGGCTTCAACACCCCGAGATCTTCCGAAAGAATCACCTTCTTAAAATAACCATCCACACCTGCCGAACGCATCTTGCGTGATTGCAATTCACGAAAACCGTTGGAAAGTATATAAAGATTATACTTCGGAGCAAGATATTCCAACACCTCTTTTGCGTATGGCATTAAGCCTCTTTTAGTAGGAATAATAGAAAAGAAATCTTTCGAAAATTGTTCCGCCAATGCTTCATCCTCCACCCCTACCGACATCAAAGGATAAAAAAAACGTTGGCGGTTCAATTCATCTTTCGTGATCTTTCCTTCACCATATTCAACCCAGAGTTCAGTATTTCTCTTTTGATAAATTGCATAAAAATGATCGAACGAATCAAAATAGCGTTCGTATGAATATTTCTGGTACACTTCTTCAAAAGTGTCACGGGCATTTTGAGAAAAGGCCCAAATAGTATCGTCAAGATCAAAAAAAAGATTTTTATATTTCATCAGTAGTTAGTGAGTATATAATAAGAAACAAAAAAGCCAATGTGCCGATTTCTTAAATTCAGGAATCAGCACACCGGCCATTCAAAAGTGATATCTACTCTATTTTACCTGGATGACCAAGTATCTGGATACACTCCAGAATTCAGTAGGATTAGTAATTTTCAATGTCAACTGACCTTTATCGTCTTTCACCAATTCGTATGAACCTGCCGGATGAGTAGTCAACAGTTCGGCACGCTTAGAGTACAACTTAATTTCTTTAGTTGTACGGATATCGATTTGAGTGAAATAATCCTTGTTGAAATCAGCACTTTTCAGCACATCTCCGCTTTGAAGAATCTTCTGAGCTTTCAACTCTGATTTTGTACCGAATACAAACCATGCGGCGTTCAGGCTCTTTTCCTGTTCGGCAACGGTTTTAGCTTTTGCCTCGTTTTCGGCAGTCAATGTTTCTTTTTCTGCAGAAAGATCGCTAACGGCAGCATCCAACTCCTGAATACGTATATTCTTAGAAGCCAATTCAGTCTGGAGTTCTTCAATACGCTGTTGTTTTGCATTTAACTCAGCTGTCAAAGCCTCAACCGCTTTCTTCAGTTGAGTAGAATTATACTTACTATTCTTCAGTTGAGCCTGCAACTTGGCAATCTGTGCTTTGTTCTCTTCCATCTGTTTAGATATAAACTCGATGTCGGAAGCAATCTGCTGTTTCGCACTGGCTGAATTCTCAGTGATCGTTCCGCGTTGTAAATCCACACGGCTTTCGGCAGCGTTGATCTTACGGAACCCTTCCTGTACTTCATTGAAAGTCCCCATCATATCATCCAGTTCAGCATTGCGTTGGGTAAGTTCCATCAAAAGAGAATCATTTTCAGCCTTCAAGTCTTTATTTCCACCTTTAAAGCTATCACACGAAGCCAACATGGCTGCGCACACAAATAAAACTGTTAACTTTTTCATACGTCTACGTTTTACGTTTTTTTTAATGAAGTTATTTTAATCGTCTATTCCTGCTAATACTATCACAATCTCGCCACGCGGTTCGGTAGCGGTAAAGTGTTCTATCAATTCAGCCAAACTACCCCGAACTGTTTCTTCATGGAGTTTGGATATTTCTCGCGACACGGTTGCCTGACGCTCCATACCGAAATATTCGGCAAACTGCGTCAACGTCTTCAACAGACGGTGGGGCGATTCATAAAACACCATAGTACGGCGTTCTTCCGCCAATGCCTTCAATCGTGTCTGTCGTCCTTTCTTCTGAGGAAGGAATCCCTCAAAACAGAACTTCTCATTCGGCAATCCCGATGCAACAAGCGCCGGAACAAAAGCGGTCGCTCCCGGCAGGCACTGCACTTCAATGCCGTTGCGCACGCATTCACGAACAACCAAAAATCCGGGATCTGAGATTCCGGGTGTTCCGGCGTCCGAAATTAATGCCACCGTTTCACCTGCCTTTATTCTATTAACAACACTTTCCACCGTTTTATGTTCATTAAATTTATGGTGGGATTGCATTGCGTTCTTTATTTCAAAATGTTTCAGCAAGATTCCGGAAGTGCGTGTGTCTTCCGCCAAAATCAGATCGACCTCTTTCAAGACTTTGACAGCCCGAAAGGTCATGTCTTCCAGATTCCCTACCGGCGTCGGCACTACATATAGCTTTCCCATTCTTCTCTTATGCTGATTGGTTAAAATACTTCTTTAATAACTCAAGGAAGTCACTTAATGTTTCGTTTTCCTCGTTGAAATTAACTTTTGAAGAAAGGAATGCAACGGCTGTTTTATAAGAGCTCATAGCTGACAGTTGCTCCACAACACGATTCATCAACTCAACATCCCCTCCGAATAATTCACGTGAGAAACGAAAAGAGTCATTCAGACTGATAGAATGACGCAAGCCGACAGAGGTCTTTATACTTTCGCCCAATACAGAAGAAGGCTTAACTTCCTCCGTCTCAGTATCGGCCGACACTTTTGTCTCTACTATCTCCTCTTCCACCACAGGTTCAGAAGCATTCTCGCAAGGAACAGAAGCATTTTCCCGAACAGGTTCCAATTCCTGCAATACCTCATCCAAACATCCCTGCATATGAAGAATGTTCTGTTTCAACAGTTCCAACACAGCCTTAGCCGGTTCTTTAGAATATAAATCCATCAGATACTTCAACCCATGAACATCCAACTCAATATCCGTTAACAACTTCTGTTTCATGCTAGTCTATTGTTAATATGATGCGAATGTAGGAATAAATTATGCAATAACTTAAAATAATGGATAATTTAACAGTTCTTGCACATTGAATTGCTTACCTTTGTCCGCATATTATTTAATCAAGAAAACACAAAATTACATGGTATTATTTTCAGAAGACCACATACAGGAGACGAGAAGAAGAGGTAGAATCGAAGTAATCTGCGGCTCCATGTTCTCCGGAAAGACAGAGGAGTTAATCCGTAGAATGAAAAGAGCAAAGTTTGCCAAACAACGTGTAGAGATATTCAAACCGGCTATCGATACACGTTACTCGGAAGAAGACGTAGTCTCTCACGACAGTCATTCCATCGCCTCCACTCCTATTGATTCATCAGCCAGTATCCTGCTGTTTACTTCCGAGATAGATGTAGTAGGTATCGATGAAGCACAATTTTTCGACAGTGGGCTGGTCGATGTATGCAATCAGCTTGCTAATAACGGTATACGCGTCATTGTAGCCGGACTGGATATGGACTTCAAAGGTAATCCATTCGGACCAATGCCTCAATTATGCGCCATAGCCGACGAAGTTTCCAAAGTTCATGCAATCTGTGTAAAATGCGGACAGTTGGCCTCTTTCTCTCATCGTACAGTGAAGAATGAAAAACAGGTTCTTTTGGGTGAAACGTCCGAATACGAGCCTTTGTGCAGGGAATGTTATCTCCGTGCGCGCGAAGAAGACGAAAAGCAAATATAAACTCTATAAATAAAAACAGATTATGGAAAGAAAGAAGATAACATTCGACAGTTTCATACGCGGTTCTATCGGATGTGTATTAGTAGTAGGAATATTGATGCTTGTAGAACGTCTCAGCGGAGTGTTACTGCCTTTCTTCATTGCCTGGTTGATTGCTTATATGATTTATCCGCTAGTCAAACTCTTCCAATATAAGCTACGGTTGAAAAGCCGTATCCTTTCCATTTTCTGTGCTTTGTTTCTGATTAGCGCTATCGGAGTCACCGTATTTTATTTGCTAGTACCGCCCATGATTTCCGAAATGAGCAGAATGAACGATTTATTAGTAACTTATCTCACCAATGGAGCCGGAAACAATGTACCTAAGAATCTCTCCGAGTTCATTCACGAATATGTTGATCTTCAAGCATTGAACCGTATATTAAGTGAGGAGAATATCCTGGCGGCAATCAAGGATACCGTACCCAGACTGTGGACATTGCTTGCAGAATCCCTCAATATCTTATTCAGTATCTTTACCTCCTTTATCATATTATTATATGTAGTCTTTATATTGTTGGATTATGAAGCAATAGCCGAAGGATGGTTGCATCTGTTGCCGAATAAGTACCGTACATTTGCATCTAATCTGGTACGTGACGTACAGGATGGCATGAATAAGTATTTCCGTGGTCAGGCACTAGTTGCTTTTTGCGTAGGTATTCTTTTTAGCATAGGTTTCTTGATTATCGACTTCCCGATGGCTATCGCTTTGGGACTCTTCATCGGCGCTCTGAATATGGTTCCCTACTTGCAGATTATCGGTTTCTTTCCTACCGTCCTACTAGCTATTCTCAAAGCTGCGGATACCGGAGAGAATTTCTGGATCATCATCGCATGTGCATTGGCTGTCTTCGCCGTTGTTCAAATCATACAAGATACTTTCCTCGTCCCCAAAATCATGGGAAAGATCACCGGCCTAAACCCTGCCATCATTCTCTTGTCTCTCTCTATCTGGGGTTCATTGATGGGAATGCTCGGCATGATTATCGCTCTGCCGCTAACGACTTTAATGCTTTCCTACTACCAACGTTTTATTATCAATAAAGAAAAGATAAAATATGAAGAAGCAGAAATAACTGATAATCAAGAAATAAGCCATAAAGAGATAAAATAATTAAAACTTTTTTCTACAGAATACTTGCAAATTAAATAAAAGTAGCTACCTTTGCACCCGCAATCAGGAAATAACTGATTTGCAATAAGGATTGATTCGCTAGCTCAGCAGGTAGAGCACAACACTTTTAATGTTGGGGTCCTGGGTTCGAGCCCCAGGCGGATCACAGAAACAACAAGAAAAGCCAAGCAAATCCCTGATAATCAAGTATTATTGGGGATTTCTTTTTTCTAGCAGGTAGCAGAAAATGAACGGCTCCCCATTCCCTCCTTTCCCTTTGCGCCATACTTCCGGAACAAGAGTAAGAATCTGACGTTCCGCAGAATCATACTGAACTGATGAATAAAACCGTGAATAATAGGTGCAGTAACAATTTGGTATGCACCGGCACACACACTCAACTGTTTCAAATATTTTATACCTATAAGTTCCGATTGCTGGTCATTAGGACGTTTTGCCGGAATGACCTGTCCTGACGAGACTGCGGAATATCTTGCTAATACCATTCGCGATTCCGCTTTTTCGGAGAACGACTTCCATATATGGGCTGCCAGTGGTTCGAATGATATCGCATATAATAGGATTTTAGTGCAAATTCAAGCTATGGCACAACTCACGGACGTATTTCCTGTCACAAACTTGACTTTCCATGAACAAGAGGGTGTGCGACATGAATTCCGACCTATAGCGGAATACTTATACAATGCCCTACCGTCATTATTTCCCAACCGATTACCCTCATACTCTCATAACTCCCCCACAACTCCCTATCCATCAGCCTTTCCATCATGACAGCAGCCACACACATCCCCCTGAGAGCAGCTTTTGCTCTCAGGGTATTATTTTCCATCACCCTATTTTCACCAGATGATAAAGTGTTCCCCGATAAGAACGATAAGAAGGAATATTTAATTTCTGAAGCATACGACCGAATTGCGCCACTTTATTGATAGCCAGCTTATCACGTGTTTTCGTCTGCAAATAATTCAGGATTTGCATAGCCGTCATCCATTCGCTCCCCTCTTCCCCCTCCTCTGCAGGACGGAGATAACAATGAAACAACTGTTCCAAAGGACTCGTCTGCTCAAATTCACGGTTCGTCTGTTTCAGGATCTGCTCGTCCTCATCGTCCAGCCAATAACGCTCACCTTTATAAATAGCCTCCATAGCCTGAGCATAAAGTTGCCGGTAATTGATAGTGACATTCGTATTGATGGGAGCAGTCACCTCAATACAGATGAAACGGCGACTTCCGCTGGGATCCGTCAACAAATCTTTCTGATTGCTCGTGCCGATAAAGGAAGCATAACGACGCATCTCGCGGATAGTATTACCATAAGGTTTCCGCAAGTTGGCGACAGGCTTCTGCAATAAATGTTTCAGGAACCCCTGTTGTGTGACACTGATCTGGTCGAACTCATCAATATTGATTAAGAAAAAACGTCCCAGATAGCGTTCGGCCTCCTGTTTGCTTTTGAAGTCGAGGCTGTCCGTATAGCCGAAGCGGAGTTCCGGAGGCAAGAGAATGCGGCAAAACGTTGACTTACGGAAACCTTGCGGACCAACAAGTAAAGGGGAAGTATTATTACCATGCTGGCGGTCGAGTCCGCGCCAATGAGCCACCATGCTGAGAAACCAGCGGTAGAACAGTTCCCGCCAGTGCGGATTGTCACAAGGAACAAGACCGGCCAATGAACGGATACGGTCCTTCCCGTCCCAACGGCCTGTATCATAAAGATACTCCTCAACGGGATTATACAAAGGAACGTATTCCGAATTCAGGAAACGGTCCACATCACGGTCCCACACACTGATACCCTCTTTCAAGGCACTGATGGACACACTGTTACGGACACGTCTGTCCAAAGGTCTGAAACAGAAATGGATGGAATCACGCTGTCGGTATTCCAGATCATCCAAAACTGTGTTATAACGGAATTCATAACGACGGTTCATAAACTCTTCGAGTAAAAAAGCCACCTCCTGCTCCCGGGTCAGACTGCTTTTCTTACCAAACCCCTTACATTCCTGATAAAGATTATGCAGTTCCAGACGGATGGTCTGCTCATCCTCCTCCCGATAATAGTGGATAAGCGTCTGCCGCACAGCCTCTTCCTCGGGAATACCCGCCTTGAAGCAATGTTCGGCAAGATGCACAAGCAAGGGTTGCAGGTCGTCGCCACGTCTCCAGCCCTCCATCTCTTGGAACGCACGATTCAGAGCAGCCTCAAACACTTTCTTAAAAGTCCGTGAAGACTCGTAGCAAGGCTCCAGCCTCAGCAGAGGATTCTTCTCCCCCTGTTTCCGTTCCCGGAAGGTCTCCTCACCCGGCATAACAAGCGGCTGTTCCAGACAGAAAGGGACAGCGTCGGGGTTATAATAAGGAGAATCATCCAACGTCATACGGCACTTTTGCATCAGTACCGGCTCTTTCAATTCGATAGAAAAAGGAAACATCGGCTGATAACACTTCACCGCCAGCCAATAGGCATGAACGTGGAACAGTTCCGCTTCCGATTCCTTCACGGGAAGTCCCCGATCGTCCGGCAAGGCAAAACGTACCCATATCTTCACGCTACGACCGCTGGAGCCGCAAAAGGCGGCAAAAGTCTGGGGCAACAGTGCCGCCTGCCGTTTCACATATTCCATTTCGGACAGGCCGGCAAGATGTTTCACTTCCAACTGTACCAGCCCGTTATACCGTTTCATCTTCCGTTCCCCCTCTTTGGTTCGGGTATACTCTACAGCGGAGTAGATACACGGCAGTTTGTCAATATGCTCATACTGACCGTAAGTACCCTCCAATTCCGGTATAAGATTTCGCAAAGCCGTGATATGTCCCGATTTTGTTTCAGTCTTCATTTTTTCGAACAATATGGCGGTATCGCAAACGCTTAGAGTTTCCTTTCCGCTCCCGTTGTCCTTCCTGATCAATGTTATTTTCATGTTGTTTGTCCTTTAAATACGGCTTGCCGTCAAATTCCTGTAAAGATACGGTATATATCGCTTGGATACAAGCTTTTCTTATGATTTATGTCCGGCTTTTATTTGCATTCTTCTTATAGTTTATGTATCTTTGCTTACTAGTTAGTAAAGGCTCACTACTGTGGACAATAAAGCTATCATCTGTGAACAAAAGTGTTTACAGACGTGAACAAAAATGTCCACAGTAGTGAGCCTTTCCGTTTCATTAATAGATAATAAAAGAACGATAAGGTATTAACATAAGACAGTATAAGAGATAACATAACAACAGCAGGTATTTAAAAACAAAAACTATGGCAATATTATTTGATTGGTATGAAGATCCGAGACCTTCGGACAAGCAACAGGGAAAAAGAACGCTGCATCCGCGCATAAGATATAACGGCACGATAGGAACCGACTTGGTACGCCAACGTATCCAAGAGCGTTGCTCGCTGACCGAAACGGATGTCACTGCCGTACTCGACGCCCTTTCACATATTCTGGGAGAGGAACTGGCAGACGGGAAACAAGTGCATCTGGATGGAATCGGCTATTTCCATCCTTGCCTGACCAGCACGGAACCGGTAACGATAGCCACAAAGCGAAAAGCAACCAAAGTAAAACTGAAAGCTATCCAGTTTCGTGCCGACCAAGCGTTAAAAAACGAATTCGGTATACTGAAAGTAAAAAGCCTCAGAGGAGAGCTGAATTTCAAGCAGTTGACCAATGAACAGATTGACCGATTATTGACGGGATACTTCAAAACACATCAATTTATGAGAAGATACGACTTCCAGAATCTCTGCGGGATGGCGAGAAGTACAGCCATGCGACATATCCGGCGCTTACGCGATGAAGGAAAGCTGAAAAATGAAGGCAGTGTGATGCAACCGATTTATGTACCCGGAGACGGATATTATGGTAATAATGAATAGATTACATAAGAAACGACCAGACCGGAAGTATGAGGGCAACCATTTACCCTCATACTTCCGGTCTAGCTGCCATCATAGTTGGAAGTACTATGAATAAAGGGTTTGAAGTGATTTATGAGAGTATGACAGCAAAATCAATAAAAAAAGAATTGGTAGTCATACCGATACTCTTCCTCCGCTGATTATTTGTTCTCAGCTTTCTGGGTATAAATCAAATCACCTCTTTGACTGATTGTCCATAAGCCGTCCACCAGTCGCACATTCTTTGTATCATCGTCTTCTACATTCCACGCATAGCCACCCGACGGCAAACTACGTCTTTCCAATATTTCATTGGGTTGCTTATCCGAGAAGAAGAGTTCAGCACGTGTAGAATCGGGACTGAAAACGATAAAAGCAGAAGTCTCGCCTCCGTTAACAGCCTCTGTACGAATACCTTTTTCAAATAAACGGATGCAGTCTTTTTGTACTTCACACCATACGTATCCGGCAGAACCGATACAACCGTGCTCATCACGGTCACCGCCCAATCGGGGAGCCTGCGGATATTGAACCAATTTGGAAGCCTGCATTCCCGGTGTATATTTCCCTGCATAAAATACTTCCAATGTATCATTCAAAAGCAAACCGTCAACTTGTTCCTTGTTCGCATCCATCGTACTAAACGAAAGCGTGTCATTCTTATCCGTAACAATGGATACCGTATTCATTGACGCATCGCAAACAATCCCTTTGGAACTTTTCATCTCCGACGAGCAACTGCCCATAATACACAAAACTCCTAATGCCAATAACGCTGTTTTCATTTTTCTAAATTGTTAGTTGGTTTAAATCAGAAGCAAAGATACAGATTATATGGTACAAAGGAGTATTTTATCAACGAATGCTTTTTTAAAAGACTTTTTTTAAGTTATTTTGCGCGAAGAATATTACGAACTTATCAACTTATGGATTGGATTGGCCTTGATTTAACACTCCCTATCACCGACCCTACATGGATATTTCTCCTTGTACTCCTTATTATATTATTTGCCCCTATCCTATTGAACAAACTGCGTATCCCGCATATTATAGGAATGATCCTAGCAGGACTGGCAATTGGTGAGCACGGCTTCAATATTCTGGCACGCGACAGCAGTTTCGAGCTATTCGGGAAAGTCGGTCTCTATTACATCATGTTTCTGGCAGGCCTTGAAATGAATATGGGAGATTTCAAGGAGACACGAAACAAAGCGTTAGTACTGGGATTACTGGCTTTTATCGTACCCATAGGAATAGGATTTGTAGCAAATGTATCGTACCTGAAATACGGTGTAATCACTTCCGTACTGCTGGCCAGTATGTACGCGTCACATACCCTTGTAGCCTATCCCATCGTCACACGCTTTGGCGTATCACGCCATCGCAGCGTAAGTATCGCAGTAGGAGGAACTGCAGTGACGGACACACTCACACTGTTGGTTCTCGCCGTTGTAGGCGGACTATTCAAAGGGGAGACAGGGGGGCTGTTCTGGATTTGGCTGGTAATAAAAGTCATCTTTCTAGGTACGTTTATCATCTACGTTTTTCCACGTGTCGGGCGCTGGTTCTTCCATCGGTACAATGATAATGTAATGCAATTCATTTTCGTCCTGGCTATGGTCTTTTTGGGAGCAGGACTAATGGAGTTCGTAGGTATGGAAGGGATTCTAGGAGCTTTCCTGGCAGGCCTGGTATTAAACCGGCTCATTCCGCACGTCTCCCCCTTAATGAATCATCTGGAATTTGTCGGCAATGCGCTTTTCATTCCTTATTTCCTTATCGGAGTGGGAATGTTGATTAACCTTCGCGTCATCTTCGGGCACGGAGATGCGCTGAAAGTGGCTGCCGTAATGATTATAATGGCTCTGACCGGCAAATGGATCGCTTGTTGGCTGACACAGAAGATCTACAAGATGTCTGCTCTTGAACGAAAGCTAATGTACGGGCTGAGTACCGCACAAGCGGCGGCTACATTGGCGGCCGTGCTGGTGGGATATAACATTATCCTGCCCGGAGGAGAACGCCTGCTGAATGACGATGTACTGAACGGAACGGTACTACTGATTCTGGTAACCTGTGTGGTAAGTTCGCTGATAACGGAACGGGCAGCCAAGAAGGTTGCCATAGACGACTCTGAACCGGAGAAAACCTCTTCGGCAACAGAAACGGAAAAGATCTTAGTGGCTCTTAACAATCCGAACACCATCGAAGATATGGTAAATCTTTCTTTAGTTATACGTGACCCGAAATTGAAAGATAATCTATTGGCAATCAATGTAATCAATAATGATAACACTTCCGACAATCTGAGAATGCGGAGCAAACGTTATCTGGAAAAAGCGGCTATGATGACAACAGCGGTCAACGTCCCGTTGAGACAAATTACCCGTTATGACTTAAATATCGCTTCCGGCATTATCCATTCCGCCAAAGAGAATGAGATAACAAGCATTATCACCGGGTTGCACCACAAGGCAAACATCACGGATTCATTTTTCGGTGTACTTGCCGGACACCTGCTGAAAAGATTGAACTGTGAGCTTATTATTTCCAAATTCCTGATACCGGTTCACACGCTTAAACGGATTGTCGTTGCCGTCCCACCGAAAGCAGAATATGAATCCGGCTTTCCCCGTTGGATGGAACATTTCTGCCGGATGGGAAGCACGCTCGGTTGCCGGGTACATTTCTTTGCAAATGAAAAGACAACCGCCCACCTGCAAACATTGATAAAGAAAAAGCATAAACAGGTGCTAACCGATTTCTCTCTTTTAGAAGATTGGAATGACTTGCTGGTATTAACAGGACAAGTAAGCTATGACCATTTATTAGTCATTATCAGCGCACGACCGGGAACTCTCTCTTACGACAGTTCTTTTGAGAAACTACCGAGACAGCTTAGCAAATACTTCTCCAACAATAGCTTAATCGTATTATATCCTAACCAATCGGGAGAACCATTAGATACGTCATTCTTTTCTAAGCTATACACTGATACCGAAACCCGGCATTATGAAAAGGTGGGTAAATGGTTTTACAGGTGGTTTAAGAAAGACTGATATTTCATAGTGTTTCTCTTGTTAAATAATGATGAGACGACCACTTTCCATGAGAGATACTTTGGAAATACATTAGCTTTTTATAATATGAACAAACATTTTTCGCAAAAATACGTAAGCAGTTACATAATTAGTTCTATTTATGGATAAACATCAGGAAATTTAGCTTATGCGCAAAGCGCTCCTTTGGATTTTTCCCAATATTTTTGGGAACTGCCAGAAGAACAACAAAGTACAACAAATTGCCGCTGTCGCATCGGATATTGCTTCAGCCGCATATACACCGGCTACTCCCATAAGGTGTGGCAATATCAATGCCAATGGGATCAGCAGAATTACTTTGCGCAGCAAGGCTATGAAAATAGAAATTTTTGCTTGTCCCAAGGCTACAAACATATTTTGGCAGGCTCGTTGCAATCCGAAAATAGTCATACCACCCAAGAAAACAGGCATTGTCCAGCGGACTGTTTCTATCAGTCTTTCATCACTCGTAAAGGCGGAAGCTACTGTTGAGGGGAAAAGAATCATAAACAACATCAGCAGTAAGTTGAATGAGAACATGGTTATCAATGCGACGCGGAAACAGTCTTTGACACGTTGTTTATCGCCGTGCCCATAATTATAACTCACAATAGGAACGAAACCTTGCGCAAATCCTGTTAAAGGGACACTTGCAAATTGCATCGCACTTTGCAAGATGGTCAATGCGCTGACATAAATATCTCCAAAATCTTTCAGGCTGCTGTTCAGAACAAAGCCAACCAGGCTTTCGGTACTTGCCATAATAAACGGTGATACGCCCAAAGCAAATATAGAAAGTATTATCTTCCGGTTCAACGCCATGTAACGTTTTTCCAAAGGGAGAGAGGCGTGTCGGGAGAAAAGGAAAGTTAAAACCCATACTGCACTACATGCCTGTGAAAGTACTGTAGCCAGGGCTGCGCCTTTTACTCCCATATCGAGCCAAAAGATGAAAATCGGGTCGAGAACGATATTCAACAGCGCTCCTATTAATACCGAGTACATGGCGATAGCAGGACGCCCTTGTGCATTGATAAAGGAATTTAATCCTGTGGATATTTCTACGAAGATAGTTCCTAATAAATAGATGGAAAGATAGTCGACTGCATACTCCAATGTATTTTCCGAAGCTCCTGTAAAAAGTAAAATCGGCTCCATAAAGATATATGCGATGAGAGAAGTAAACAAGGTGAATAATATCAGCAGGATAAAACCATTACCCAGAATTTTTCCGGCACGTGAACGATCCCCCTGCCCGAGTGCAATAGCCGCTAACGGCGCACCGCCACCTCCTACTATCGCTGAAAAAGAAGAAATCAGTATAACAAGAGAAGTCGTTACTCCTACACCCGCCAATGCATCCGTACCAATCCCAGGGATATGACCAATATAAATACGGTCGACCATGCTATAAAGCAAATTAACAAATTGCGCTGCCACAGCCGGAAGTGCCATCTTAAAAACAAGCGGTAACATGCGCTCTGTCCCCAGTCGTTCTTCATATTTATTTATCATCCCAAACTCCTTTTTCTAAAATCTGTTGCAAAGTTATAAGAAAAACAGGCTTCCGGTTTAAAACCATTGAATAAAATAAAACTTTTACAACCTGCATCCGGAATTGTTCCTGCTCCTTTTCAGTAGGTAACACTCCAGAACCTGCATCATAACCGCATCCTCTTAGTGTACAGAGTCAAGGATTCTGTATTCCGGGCATTATCATTCTGCGATGATCCATAGATATAGCTTTACTTATCAACTGCGGATATCGGGTAGCAAATATACAAGATAAATTTCAGACTATCACACAACGAACTAAATATGTATCCCATATTGATGCTTCACTTCAGCCATCACAAACGTGCTTTCCAGTGATCCCAAGCTATCAATCGTCCCCAACACATTCAGAATAAACTCCTGATAGTATTTCATATTGGGAGCATGAATCTTCAACAGGTAATCATAACTTCCTGATATGTTATAACATTCGGTTACTTCAGGAATATCCTGTATGATCCGTGTAAACTCGGCTGCTATATCCCTGTTCAGACGTCTAAGCTTCACACTGCAGAATACGACAAATCCCTGATTCAGCTTTTCCGCATCCAACACGGCAATATACTTCTTTATATATCCTCCACTCTCCAACCGTTTAAGACGTTCAAAAACAGGAGTTGAAGAAAGGCTCACCCGTGCAGCCAACTCTTTTGTCGTCAATCGGGCGTTTTCCTGCAAAGTACGGAGTATTTGCAAATCGACTCTATCCAGTTTATCAAAAGTATCCATAAGAAAAATATTCTTCTAAAAGGTGATTTTTAGGAATAACGCAGATACATTATTCCATATAACGGAACAAAAATAGCATTATTTTCTATATTTAAGCTATATATTGTTCGATATATCTACATCCCATAACTTTGCAAGAAAATAAAGAAAGAATATAAACTTAAAAAACATACGATTATGGCAACAAAGAAATTACACTTCGAGACTTTACAAGTTCATGTAGGACAAGAACAAGCAGATCCGGCAACAGATGCCCGCGCAGTACCTATTTATCAGACTACCTCTTATGTATTTCACAACTCCGCCCACGCAGCCGCACGTTTTGGTCTGCAGGATCCGGGAAACATCTACGGTCGTCTGACCAACTCCACTCAAGGAGTTTTTGAACAACGCGTAGCCGCTCTTGAAGGAGGAGTAGCAGGACTGGCAGTCGCTTCGGGTGCCGCTGCCATCACTTATGCTTTCGAGAACATCACTCGTGCAGGCGACCATATTGTAGCAGCCAAAACTATTTATGGAGGAAGCTATAACTTACTGGCTCATACCTTACCCAGTTATGGCATCACAACAACATTCGTTGATCCAAGTGATTTATCGAACTTTGAAAAAGCCATTCAGGAAAATACGAAAGCCGTATTTATAGAGACATTGGGAAATCCGAACTCAAATATCATTGATATAGAGGCAGTAGCTGAAATAGCCCACCGCCACAAAATACCTTTGATTATTGACAACACATTTGGTACCCCGTATTTAATCCGCCCTATCGAACACGGAGCAGATATCGTAGTACATTCTGCAACAAAATTCATTGGCGGACACGGTTCTTCATTAGGAGGAGTTATTGTAGATTCGGGCAAATTCGACTGGGTAGCTTCCGGCAAATTTCCACAACTAACCGAACCTGATCCATGCTATCATGGCGTACGCTTCGTTGATGCAGCCGGTCCGGCTGCCTATGCCATCCGTATCCGTGCTATTCTGCTGCGCGACACAGGTGCCACCATCAGTCCCTTCAACGCTTTTATCCTGCTGCAAGGCCTGGAAACTCTTTCCTTGCGCGTAGAACGCCATGTAGAAAATGCATTGAAGGTAGTGAATTTCTTAAACAATCACCCGAAAGTGAAGAAAGTGAACCATCCGTCATTATCCAATCATCCTGACCATGCACTGTATCAACGTTACTTCCCGAACGGTGCCGGTTCCATTTTTACTTTCGAGGTAAAAGGCGGACAAGAAGAAGCACACCGCTTCATCGACAGTCTGGAGATTTTCTCCCTGCTTGCCAATGTTGCCGATGTGAAATCATTGGTGATCCACCCAGCAAGCACTACCCATTCACAGCTCAATGCACAGGAGCTAGCCGAACAGGAGATTTATCCGGGCACCGTACGTCTATCCATTGGAACGGAACATATCGATGACCTGATTGCGGATCTGGATCAGGCGCTTGCGAAAATCTAACATTCAATCATTGAACTTTCCATGACTGCGGGATGTTATACCTATATAACATTAAAAACATTGCAGTCATGGAAAAATATTTAATACACAGCAACGAACTGCATCTGATAGACGCAGAGAAAATCCATCAAGCCGTAGAAAAGCTAGTGGAGTCACTCGATTTAGCCGCCGGATCTACTACAAACTTTAATCTCTATCAGGTCGTAGAAAATTACTTCAAGGATCTTGAAAAAAGAAGGAAAATCAATCACGTACTGGGGATTAAAGAAGACAGATACGAGCTAGCCGAAGATTTCGGTATTAAATAAAAGTAAATTCATTCAATCACACCAGACTATTGTTCTAAATAAAACGAGAGAGTTCCACAAAAGTGAGACTCTTTCGTTTTCTATTATATACGGTATAATAATCAGCCTTGATGCACTGTAAGCTGCGGGAACGGGAAATTGATACCCTTTTCATTGAAGGTTTCGTAAATAGCCTTGTTGATGTCGAAATAAACTCCCCAATAATCCGAGCTGTTCACCCAAACACGCGCAACTACATTCACACTGCTTGCGTCCAATGCATGAAGAGCTACAAACGGGGCGGGTTCATTCAGGATACGCTTATCGGCAGCAAGAATCTCATAAACGACTTCCTGTACCTTGTCATAATCTTCTCCATAATCGATTCCTACAATCCACTCTACACGACGAGTCACCTGATTGCTATAATTGGTAACCACACCGCTACTCATCGCTCCGTTCGGTACATAAATCACTTTGTTATCCGCAGTAGTTAGAATAGTGTGGAAAATCTGTATTTCTTTTACTGTACCCGAAACGCCCTGACTTTCAATCCAATCACCTACTTTATAAGGTTTGAACAGCAACACGATCAGTCCTCCGGCAAAGTTCTGCAAGTTACCGGATAACGCCATACCGACAGCCACACCAGCAGATGCCAGCAAAGCCGCAAACGAAGTTGTTTCTACTCCCAAAGCACCGACAACCGAAATAATCAACAGGATAGTCAATAGGATATTCACCAAACTCCGGACGAAAGTTTTGATACTTATATCAACCTTTCTCTTATCCATCAAACGCCCTACAAAATTTTTGAGCATCGAAATAAGGAAACGCCCTACAATAAAAACAATGACCGCTATCAGGATACGTTCTCCGGCACGAATACCGAAGTCTATCAGTTGCTGGGTTATCAATGAAAGCTTGTCCAAACCTTCAGCGTTGGCAATCGCCTCTTTCATCAGCTCATCTGCGGCCACTTGCACGGAATCCGCAGCTTGTGTCGCTTGAAATAATAGTAACATAATCTAAATGTATTAAATGAATAAATGATTGTTTGTCCTTTTCAACGAATTGCAAAGTTATATTGTTTTTAGCAAATCTAAAAGTTTTTTTTGCTTTCCTCCTGTAAATGCTGTATTTTTGCATCCGATTCACTAGTAGGGGTGCCTTAACATGACGGGCTGAGAACATACCCATAGAATCTGAACCGGGTAATGCCGGCGTAGAGAACTAACAAATAAGCAAGATGAAAAGAATTGTTATGATGGCCATCGCCTTATCGGGCGCAGGCTTCGCTGTCCATGCACAGACGAGTGCTAAAGCGGACAGTCTGAAAGTTGTAAACCTGCAAGAAGTGCAGGTAGTATCCACGCGTGCTACGGCGAAAACTCCGGTAGCATTCACCAATGTAAGAAAAGAACAGATCAGTAAACAGAATTTCGGACAGGATATCCCATTCCTATTATCTACCACTCCTTCCGTACTGACAACTTCAGATGCCGGGGCGGGAGTAGGATATACTACGATTCGCGTTCGCGGAACGGACGCTACCCGTATTAACGTCACCGCCAACGGTATTCCGATGAACGATGCTGAGAGCCACGCCATCTTCTGGGTAAATACTCCCGATTTCGCCTCTTCTCTGGAAGATATGCAGATTCAACGGGGAGCAGGCACATCGACCAACGGTTCGGGAGCATTCGGCGCCAGTATCAATATGCGTACGCAAAGCATTTCATCCCAACCATACGCCGAAGTTTCCGGTTCTTACGGTTCATTCAACACGCACAAAGAAACGGTCAAAGTCGGGACCGGGCTGATTAACAAATATTGGGCATTCGATGCGCGGCTCTCTAATATCCAGAGTGACGGATACCGCGACCGCGCCTCATCAGACCTGAAATCATATTTCGTGCAAGGCGGTTACTTCGGTGAGAGCACAACGATCAAGTTTATCACTTTCGGTGGAAAGGAGAAGACTTATCATGCTTGGGACGGTATCAGCAAAGAACAACTGGAGAACGACCGGACATATAATCCGAACGGAGTCATTCTGGATGATAATAAAGGAAAAGGTAATCCGATCGGCTTTTATGATGATCAAACGGATAATTACCGACAGACACATTATCAACTTCTATTCAATCATATCTTCTCTCCGGCATGGAATCTGAATATCGCTTTCCATTATACCAATGGCTTCGGTTATTATCAGGAATACAAGAACGGACGTACATTGAAGGAATATGGTTTGAAGCCTTTCTACCTGCCGGATAACAGCGAACCGCAGAAGAAAACAAATCTCGTACGCCAGAAGTTGGTGGATAGTGATTTCGGCGGTGGTATCTTCTCTCTGAATTACCAGAATGAAAGACTGAACGCTTCGCTAGGCGGCGGACTCAACCGATACAGTAACGACCATTATGGAAAAGTTTTGTGGGTAAAGAATTATACCGAACAACTCGACCCGGAACATGAGTATTACCGTAATAACGGCGGAAAGACGGACGGGAATGTCTATTTGAAAGCCAATTACCAACTGACCGGCAGCCTGAGTGCCTACGCAGATCTGCAATACCGTTATATCCGTTATACGATTGATGGGGATAATGATAAATGGGACTTCACCGCTACCCCCGAGCGTTTGCAGCGACTGGATGTGAGAGAACACTTCAGCTTCTTCAATCCGAAAGCCGGACTTTTCTGGCAAATCAATCCGAACCATAGCACATACGCCTCTTTCTCGGTAGCTCAGAAAGAACCTACCCGCAACAATTATACGGATGGAATGTTTAACGAACATCCCACAGCGGAGAAGTTATTGGATTATGAGTTGGGATATACCTACCGTAGTGAATGGTTTACGGCCGGTGTAAACCTGTATTATATGGATTACACAGACCAGTTGGTATTGAACGGAAAGACCAATGATATAGGCGAAGCGATGGCAGAGAACGTAAAAGACAGCTATCGCATGGGGGTCGAGTTGTCATTAGGCGCAAAATTCAATGATTGGCTGCGTTGGGATCTTAACGGCACATGGAGCAAAAACCGTATCAAGAACTACGTAGGTTACGTGTATGATGAAAGCCTGGTGAATGGTGAGATTGTCGATGACTTATATACGCAGACAGCTATCGAGGGTGGAAACACTCCGATCGCCTTCTCTCCTTCTTTCATCGGAAACAGCCTGATTACTCTCGGAAGCAACGGACTGGAAATTGCTCTCCAGTCACAATATGTCAGCCGCCAGTATCTCGACAATTTCGGTACAAAAGAGAATTCACTCGACGCTTATTTCGTCAATCACCTGAGTGCCTCTTACTCCTTTAAAACCCGCCACACAAAGCGAATCACGATAGGAGCTACCGTCTATAACTTGTTCAATACGAAATATGAGACAAATGGATACTCCCAAAGTGTGGCACTTTATGAGAATGGGGATAAGACAAAAACGTATGCGATAAAGCATGATCCACGCTTCTACCCGATGGCAGGTACCAATATTCTGGCACACCTCACCCTCCGTTTTTAAATAAAATACAGGCTCGAATGATGGATATGAATTTCCTTGAAATGTTCGGTACAGTAGTCGGTTTAGTCTACCTTTGGTTGGAATACCGGGCAAGCATCTATCTTTGGATAGCGGGTATCATCATGCCTGCTATCTACATCTTCGTCTATTACAAAGCGGGGCTGTATGCAGACTTCGGTATCAATATCTATTATCTGATAGCAGCGGTCTATGGATGGTTTTTCTGGATGTGGGGACGAAGAAAAGGAAAAAGCCGGGAATCTGCCGACATGGGAGAAAATGATAAATTGCAACAACTTTCTATCGTCCATACTCCGCGTAGATATTATCTCCCTCTTTTCTTTGTATTTATCATTTCATTTTTCGGCATTGCCTGGATACTTATCGAGTACACCGACAGTAACGTGCCGTGGTTGGATAGTTTCACTACGGCACTAAGTATTGTGGGTATGTGGATGTTGGCACGCAAGTATATCGAACAGTGGTTTGCCTGGATTCTTGTCGATATTGTCTGTTGCGGACTTTATATTTATAAAGACCTTTATTTCACCTCTGCTTTATACGGACTTTATTCCATTATCGCTATCTTTGGCTACTTTAAATGGAAAAGATTAATGAGCGTACAATGATAAACGAGCACTATACTCCTGAGGCTGTGATACTTGCCAATGGCGAATATCCTACCCATCCTCTTCCTTTGCGAATGTTGGAAGAGGCTAAATTCGTAGTTTGCTGTGACGGGGCAGCCAATGAATATATTTCACGCGGACATACTCCGGATGTGATTATCGGCGACGGTGACTCCCTTTCACCGGAATATAAGGAATTGTTTGCTCCTATCATCCACCGGATAGCCGACCAAGAGACGAACGACCAGACCAAAGCTGTCCTGTTTCTGCAAAAGAAAGGCTATCGGAAGATTGCCATTGTAGGAGCCACCGGCAAACGGGAAGATCATACATTAGGAAATATCAGTCTGCTCATAGACTATATGAAAGAGAACCTGGAAATCAGGACTATCACCGATTACGGTGTATTTATGCCCGCCAGCGGTACACAGACATTCGAGTCGCATCCCGGTCAGCAAGTTTCCATTATCAATTTCGGAGCAAAAGGATTGAAAGGAGAAGGATTGGTTTATCCTCTCAGTGACTTTAGCAATTGGTGGCAAGGTACACTCAATGAGGCTACAGCCAATCAATTCACAATCCATTGCATAGGAGAGTATCTTGTTTATCTTGCTCATTAAGACAAGACTATGCCCCCAATTTCCGTTTCAACCACACCTTCATTACAGGATCGGGAATAATAACTTGACGCTTTTCAATTTGTCGGACTGTGTCAGACGACACGCTTTCTGCACCAGAGAGGTTTTAGGCCGAAACGCATCGGGATCTCCTACAACCAACAAGTGACAATAAGCCGTATTTTAAATTTCCTCGTAAGACAAAACTTTCATACGATTAAAGCGCTAGTAGATACTTTTTGAAGTCCGCAAAGTCTTTAGACATAGGCAAGCTCTTCTTTTCTCCTTTCATAAACTCCTGCAATTTGGCAGGGATTTCCACAGCCTCGCCAATAATACCTTCTACTGTTTCGAGGAATTTGGCAGGATGAGCTGTTTCCAAGAATACTCCGGTTTCACCCGGTTGCAAGCCGTCCATCAACGCACGATAACCGCAAGCACCGTGAGGGTCAAGCAGGTAATGATGATCTTTCCAAGTCTCTTTCACTGTCTCGCGAATTTGCACGTCGGTATAAGTAGTTCCCGAAATCTCGGCTGAGATAGCCGCATGAGAACCTCCGTACAAATCGAGCACACGGGCAAAGTTACTCGGATCGCCCACGTCCATGGCGTTGGCAATGGTAGCAATGGAAGGACGGGGACTGTATTTACCGGTTTGCAGATATTGATAGAAAATATCATTACGGTTGTTGGCGGCAATAAAACGCTTCACAGGCAAGCCCATCTTTTTGCCAAACAATCCGGCTGTGATATTTCCGAAGTTTCCGCTAGGTACACAGATCACTGCATTGTCCGCCTTTCCGGCACGTTTCAACTGGGCGTATGCATAGAAATAATAAAACGCCTGCGGAAGAAAACGGGCTACATTGATGGAATTAGCGGAAGTCAAAGAAAGATGTTCATTCAACTCCTTATCCATGAAAGCCGATTTTACCAATGCCTGACAGTCGTCGAATGTTCCGTCTACTTCGAGCGCAGTAATATTCTGTCCCAACGTAGTAAATTGCTTTTCCTGAATCTCACTGACCTTCCCTTTCGGGTAAAGCACATACACATGGATACCTTCCACTCCTAAGAATCCATTAGCCACCGCACTTCCCGTATCACCGGAAGTCGCCACCAGCACATTTACGTTCTTCTGTCCTTCTTTCTTTATAAAGTATCCCAGCAGACGTGCCATAAAACGACCGCCTACATCTTTGAACGCCAAAGTGGGACCGTGGAAGAGTTCGAGGGAATAAATATTCTCCGATACCTTTACCAACGGTACATCAAAACTCAAAGTATCATATACAATCTGCTTCAACGTTTCTGCCGGAATGTCTTCTCCAAAGAAAGCATCGGCCACACGATACGCTATCTCTTGAAAAGACAATGTATCAATCGTATCGTAAAACTCTTGCGGAAGAGGTTTGATGGACATCGGCATGAACAAACCTTTGTCTGCGGCAAGGCCTTTAACGACTGCTTCTTGCAAAGAAGCGATCGGAGCCTGTTTATTGGTACTATAATATTTCATTGTTATTATTTTAAGTTCACCACGGATTACACGGATTCACACAGATTAGAAATTATGAGAAAATAATCTGTGTTAATCCGTGTAATCTGCGGTGAGTGTGAAATTCATGAATGCTTTTATAAACTCGTCTTCTTTCAGCAAACCGTAACTACCGTTACAAGCAGCCACCTCATCGAACGTCTGCACCTCATCCGGCTCAATGCCCGGATACCAGATAAAGAACGGAACAGGCTCGGAGGTATGCGTACGAAGCTCGCAAGGAGTAGGATGATCGGGCAACACAGCGATTGCTACGGGTTCGTCCCAATCTTTCACAGCTTCGTAAATAGGACCTACGGCACGCTTATCAAGATTCTCGATCGTCAGGAGTTTCAAGTCGATGTCTCCTTCATGTCCGGCCTCATCGCTGGCTTCGATATGCAGATAAACAAAATCGTCAGTTTTCAGAGCTTCGAGGGCAGCGGCTACTTTATTTTCATAATTCGTATTATAAAGTCCGGTAGCTCCTTCTACGGCAATACGGCGCAAACCGGCATAGTAACCGATTCCGTTAATCAAATCGACTGCTGAAATCACAGCCCCTCTCTTGACTTGCGGGAAAGTCTCGGAGAAGGTAGGCATCTGAGGACGGTAACCGGGACTCCAAGGCCAGATACTGTTTGCCGGATCTTTGCCTTCGGCTATACGTTTCAAGTTCAAAGGATGATTCTTGAGCAGTTCCTGCGATTTCAAAATCAAGTCATTAATCAGATCCGCCGTTTCCTGTGCTTCCGGCACCAACGGTTTCACCATCAACGGCCGGAAAGGCTTCAAAGGCACATCATGCGGAGGCGTGCAGTCCAATTCCTTATTACCGCCTTTAATAACGAGCAAGTGGCGGTACTGAACTCCCGTATGGAAACGTACGCGGTCATCCCCCAAATTTTCTTGCAGGTATTTTATCAACACGTCGGCTTCCTCAGTAGAAATATGTCCTGAAGAGTGATTCTTCAAGATTTCTCCCTCTACACAAATTAAGTTGCAACGCATTGCTATCTCACCCGGTTGCAAGTCCACACCGATACTGGCAGCTTCCAGCGGTCCGCGACCTTCGTACACTTTCGGAAGGTCATATCCCAATACGGACATATTGGCAACCTCACTACCCGGATGGAAACCTTCGGCTACGGTAATCAACCGTCCGTTACGTCCCATGCAGGCTAACTTATCCATATAAGGCGTCTTTGCATATTGCAGGAGCGTCTTGTTCCCTAATGACTTCACCGGCCAATCGGCCATTCCGTCTCCCAATATGATAATATGTTTCATTTTAATAAGTCTCAACTCTCAACTGAATTAAACGTTTGCGATACTCATGATGTCGGCAAAAACTCCGGCGGCAGTCACACCGGCACCGGCACCGTATCCCTGAATCATCATCGGATATTCTTTATAACGTTCCGTAGTCAGCAGAATGATATTGTTGCTGCCCTCCAGACCGTAGAACGGATGGTTGGCTCCGACTTCCTGCAGGCCGACAGAGGCTTTTCCATTCTCCAGTTTTGCCACAAAACGCCAATGTTTGTTCTCCTTCTCCAAGACTTGACGACGGGCTTCAAAGTCCGCATCCAGACTCGGCACTTTCTTCCAGAAGTCATCCAAAGAACCTTCAAAGAAATCGTTCGGCACAAAAAGATTCTTTTCCACATCTTCCTGTTCGATACGATAGCCCGCTTCACGCGCCAGAATCACCAATTTACGGATTACATCTTTTCCACTGAGGTCGATACGCGGATCCGGTTCGGAATAACGCTCTTCTTGCGCCATCTTGATGGTACGGCTGAAAGGTATATCAGCACTGATCTTATTAAAGATATAATTCAATGTACCCGAAAGCACCGCCTCAATCTTCAATATCTTGTCACCACTGTGAATCAAGTCGTTGATTGTGTTGATAATCGGAAGTCCCGCACCTACATTGGTTTCAAACAGATACTTCACTCCACGCTGACGGGCGATTGTCTTCAATTCACGGTAATTCTCGTAAGCCGACGAAGCGGCAATCTTATTGGCAGCAACGACAGAGACGTTATGCTGCAACAAATCCTTATACAACGATGCAATATCCGCACTTGCCGTACAGTCAACAAATACGGAATTGAAAATATTCATGCCTACTATCTCTTCACGAATCGTTTGCAAGTTGCTGTCTTTTCCTTTCTGCTTCAGTTCCTCGCGGAAATTGGAGAGGTCGAAACCGTCACGGCTGAACATCGCTTTAGCCGCATCAATGATACCTACCACATGAAGTTTCAGTCCGTTTTCCATCATCAACTTCTGTTGCTGACAACGAATCTGCTCTACCAGACTGCCGCCTACCGTACCGATACCGCAGATAAAGAGATTCAGTACCTGGTATTCGGACAAGAAGAAAGAGTCGTGAATAACGTTGAGAGACTTACGCAAAGATTTTGCATCCACCACAAAAGAGATATTTGTTTCCGAAGCACCCTGTGCACAAGCTATTACATTGATACCGTTACGTCCCAATGTGCCGAACAGCTTGCCGGCGATACCCGGTGTATGTTTCATGTTTTCACCTACGATAGCCACCGTAGCCAAGTCTCTTTCTGCAAGAATCGGGGAAATCTCTCCCATCTCGATCTCTTTTGCAAACTCCTCATTCAGCACTTCGCAAGCCAAGTCCGCATCGGCATTACGCACACCGATAGAAGTACTGTTCTCGGAAGAAGCCTGCGATACAAGGAACACGCTGATTCCGTTCTTTGCCAATGCCTTAAAGATACGGTAGTTAACACCGATCACCCCTACCATACCAAGTCCTTGAACAGTAATGAGGCTCGTATCATTGATAGAGGAAATACCCTTAATGGCTTTGCTTTGCGGATTGGAAACCTCTTGTTTGATAACCGTTCCCACGCCATCGGGATTAAACGTATTCTTTATTATAATAGGTATATTCTTATGGCATACCGGATAAATCGTAGGCGGATAAACTACTTTCGCACCGAAGTTACAAAGTTCTGTCGCTTCTACATAGCTCAGTTCGGTAATTGTGTAAGCAGTTGAAATGACACGCGGATCAGCCGTCATGAAACCGTCTACATCCGTCCAGATTTCCAGACTATTCGCATCCAGCGCAGCAGCGATAATGGCAGCCGTATAGTCCGAACCGCCACGTCCCAAGTTTGTCACATCTCCTGTCGTCTTATCAGAAGAGATAAATCCAGGCACCAATGCAACCTTCGGCACTGAGCTGAAAGCCTTTTTCACCAGTTCATTAGTCAGTTCCGCATCCAGAATATGTTTATTATGTTTCTTTTCAGTCTTGATAAAAGTGCGCGAATCGAACCATTGCGCCCCCTCAATCAGTTCGGTAACTATGATAGAGGAAAGACGTTCTCCATAACTTACAATGGTATCCGATGTCTTCGGAGAAAGGTCTTTAATCAGATAGATTCCTTGAAAGATGTCTTTCAACTCATTCAGCAGTTCTCCGATCTGACGTTGCAATGATGTCTGCTTTTCACCGGCAGGAACCACTTCTTTAATCATTTCCACATGACGATAAACGATTTCACGAAACTCGCCTTCGTATGCCGAATCTCCCATTGCCGCCATCTTCGACGTGTTTATCAATTTGTCAGTGATGCCTCCCAATGCGGAAACAACTACAATTACCGGCTCAGCAGCCGACTCTACAATTCTCTTTACGCTTAAAATGCTGTTCACGGAACCTACGGATGTTCCGCCGAATTTCATTACTTTCATGAAGATACTTATTTAAATGCAATGTCCTGTGCGTATATGTTATAACAGAACGATTGGTTATTTACGAATAAAATTGAATTTGAATTTTGCCTGCTTATACAGGCGTGAATCACGTAGATACACAAAAACTATCCATCAACCCCTAAGGGTCATGGTACACATGGATGTGACTGTATGTGGATAGTACTTCATCATAGTCCTTGTTTCTACTCTTGTTTTTGATAAGTGTCGCAAAAGTAATAATAAAAACGTTCAATCTATCACTTTTTTCGGTTTTTTTCTGATAAAAAGAATATTTCATAGTAATCCCTTATTGCAGCAGAGATTCACTTTTATATCATTTTGCTATAAATATATCATTTATATTAGTATATTTGCGAATATAAATACGCAAAATCAGCTTATGAACCCTATAAATACTTCCGTATTGCTAATATACACCGGTGGAACAATTGGAATGATTGAGAACGCCGCAACAGGTGCATTGGAGAATTTCAATTTTGAACAACTCCAAAAGCACATCCCCGAATTGCAGAAATTCAACTTTCCGATAGACACCTATCAGTTTGATCCGCCGATGGATTCTTCGGATATGGAACCGGATATGTGGCAAAAGCTGGTTCATGTTATTCATGACAACTATGAACGCTATCAAGGGTTTGTAATCTTGCACGGCACGGATACGATGGCATATACCGCTTCCGCACTCAGTTTTATGCTGGAAGAGTTGGACAAGCCTGTCATCCTGACGGGTTCTCAACTTCCGATAGGGGTACTTCGCACGGATGGGAAAGAGAATCTGATGACAAGTATCGAGATTGCCATCGCACGGAACAAGGAGGGAAAGGCGCTCGTACCGGAAGTCTGCATCTTCTTTGAAAACCACTTGATGCGAGGTAACCGCACAACGAAAATCAATGCGGAGAATTTCAACGCGTTCCGGTCATTCAATTATCCGGTACTGGCGGAGGCGGGAATTCATATCAAATATAATAATGTACAGATCCATGCGAACGGAGAGGAACATAAGTTGAAACCACACTATCTGCTGGATACGAACGTGGCTGTACTGAAACTATTCCCGGGAATTCAGGAAAATGTAATTGCTACTGTTCTAGGAATCGAAGGGCTGAAAGCGATTGTACTCGAAACATACGGTTCCGGCAATGCTCCCCGTAAAGAGTGGTTTATCCGAAGACTTTGCCAGGCCAGCGCACAAGGGATTGTAATCGTCAATGTGACACAATGCAGTGCGGGAATGGTGGAGATGGAACGCTATGAAACGGGATATCAACTATTGCAGGCAGGTGTTGTCTCCGGTTACGACAGCACGATGGAGTCCGCCGTCACCAAATTAATGTTCTTATTAGGACACGGATATACCCCGGATGAAGTGCGTGACCGGATGAACCGTTCGATAGCCGGAGAGATAACTATATAGGCATACATCTATTTCTATTAGGCAGGGATAACTTATTTCTAATAAATTATCCCTATTTTTGTACCCTACAACGAAGAAAGGAAGTTCGATGGCAAAAGAGAAAACCGTATATGTATGCAGTAATTGCGGACAGGATTCACCGAAATGGGTAGGTAAATGTCCGTCCTGTGGGGAGTGGAATACGTATGTAGAAGAAATTGTGAGAAAAGAGCCGGTCAACCGCCGTCCTGTGTCGGGGATTGAAACGCAAAAGCCCAAACCGCTTGCGCTTGCCGATATAGTGGCGGATGACGAACCGCGTATCAATATGCACGATGACGAATTGAATCGTGTATTGGGCGGGGGGCTGGTACCGGGTTCTCTGGTCCTGATAGGCGGTGAACCGGGAATCGGCAAATCTACGCTCGTCATGCAGACTGTATTGCATATGCCGGAAAAGAAGATTCTTTATGTCTCGGGCGAAGAGAGTGCACGTCAACTAAAGCTCCGTGCCGACCGTCTCTCTTCTATTTCCAGTGACTGTCTCATTGTTTGCGAGACTTCCCTCGAGCAGATTTATGTACATATCAAGAATACGAATCCCGATCTGGTGATCATCGACTCCATACAGACTATTTCTACCGAGAGTATCGAATCGTCTCCCGGAAGCATCGCACAGGTCAGAGAGTGTTCGGCGTCTATTCTTCGTTTTGCGAAAGAAACGCATACACCTGTGTTGCTGATCGGGCATATTAATAAGGAAGGAAGCATTGCAGGACCTAAAGTGCTGGAGCACATCGTAGATACAGTTCTTCAATTTGAAGGTGACCAACATTATATGTACCGTATTCTACGCAGTATCAAGAATCGTTTCGGTAGTACGGCAGAGTTAGGTATTTATGAGATGCGTCAGGATGGGTTGCGCCAAGTCAGCAATCCTTCCGAGCTTTTGCTAAGTCAGGATCATGAGGGGATGAGCGGGGTAGCCATTGCTTCCGCCATTGAGGGAATTCGCCCGTTCTTGATTGAGACGCAGGCTTTGGTGAGTTCTGCTGTCTATGGAAATCCGCAACGCTCGGCAACCGGTTTTGATTTAAGAAGGATGAATATGCTGCTGGCTGTTCTCGAAAAGCGCGTAGGATTTAAGTTGGCTCAGAAAGATGTATTCCTGAATATCGCCGGAGGATTGAAAGTTAATGATCCGGCCATTGATTTGTCTGTTATCAGCGCCATCCTTTCTTCGAATATGGATGCGGCTATCGAACCGGAAGTTTGCATGGCAGGAGAAATCGGCCTGTCGGGGGAGATACGTCCCGTGAATCGAATTGAACAACGTATCGGTGAGGCTGAAAAGTTAGGTTTCAAACGTTTCTTGCTGCCTAAATATAACTTGCAAGGAATCGACACCCAAAAACTGAAGATAGAACTAGTACCGGTGAGGAAAGTGGAAGAGGCGTTCAGGGCTTTATTCGGTTAGGTTCACCACAGAGGACGCAGAGGACACGGAGGAGTGATTAATCAAGTAAATAAATAATGATAGAAGATATTAATAATTTAACGAGTAAAGTGCTGGGATTAGCTTTTGAGGTGCATACTCAATTGGGAGCGGGTTTACTTGAAAGTACATACGAAAGCTGCTTATTCTATGAATTGAGAGCAAACGATATAGATGTAGAAAGACAAAAGAAATTACCTATAATCTATAAAGGAACCCAATTAGATACAGATTACAGAATAGATTTGTTGATAGACAACCAACTCATTATAGAATTGAAAAGTGTGGAAATGCTACAACCGGTACATTCTGCCCAACTATTGACATATATGAAACTTGGCCATCTAAAATATGGACTATTAATAAATTTCAATGTTCCTCATTTAAAACAAGGAATCAAACGTTTTATTATCTAAAAATTTAAACTCTGTGACCTCTGTGTCCTCTGTGGTGAAAAAATATGATACAAGAATACCAACTCCGCATCCTCCCCGAAATTGCTGTAAACGGACAGAAATTAAAGGAATACCTTTCTAAAGAAAAAGGTTTGAATCTGCGTGACATCACTGCTACCCGAATCTTGAAACGGAGTATTGATGCACGCCAACGGACAATCTTCGTCAATTTGAAGGTGAGGGCATACATCAATGAGATGCCTCAAGAAGATGAGTACGAACATACTATATATAATAGTGTAGAGGGAAAACCGCAAGTGGTGGTTGTCGGTGCCGGTCCCGGCGGACTGTTTGCAGCCTTACGCCTCATAGAACTCGGATTACGTCCCATCGTTATCGAACGCGGAAAAGATGTGCGTGAGCGTAAAAAAGATCTTGCACAAATCAGCAGAGAACACACTGTTGATCCGGAATCAAATTACAGTTTCGGAGAAGGAGGTGCAGGAGCTTATTCGGATGGAAAGCTCTATACCCGGAGCAAAAAAAGAGGAAATGTAGATAAGATTCTGAATGTATTTTGCCAACATGGAGCTTCGACCTCGATATTAGTAGATGCGCATCCGCATATTGGAACAGACAAGTTGCCACGCGTCATTGAAAATATGCGGAATAGCATCATCGAATGTGGTGGAGAGGTGCATTTTCAAACTCGAATGGATGCACTGATTATCGACAACAATGAAGTGAAAGGTATCGAGACGAATACAGGAAAGACGTTTCTCGGACCGGTCATCTTGGCAACCGGACATTCGGCAAGAGATGTGTATCGTTGGCTGGCCGCCAATAATGTGACGGTTGAAGCGAAAGGGATTGCTGTCGGTGTCCGCCTGGAACATCCTGCAATGTTGATTGACCAAATACAATATCATAATAAAAACGGACGGGGCAAATACCTGCCTGCCGCCGAATACAGTTTTGTGACACAGGTAGAAGGCAGAGGAGTATACAGCTTCTGTATGTGTCCCGGTGGCTTCATCGTTCCTGCCGCCAGCGGACCGGAACAGGTGGTAGTAAACGGCATGTCTCCATCCAATCGTGGCTCACGTTGGAGCAACTCTGGAATGGTGGTGGAAATTCAACCGGAAGATTTAAGAAGTGGAGAGTTGAGAATTGAGAGTGGAGAGTTGGCTGCGCAACAGAATGAGCGGCTGCTCGCTATCAATCCATCTCTCAATCATTCTCAACTTTCAACTCTCAACTCTCAACTTCTCCCCCTTCACTTTCAAGAGGAGCTGGAACGTCAATGCTGGTTGCAAGGAGGAAGACGACAGACTGCTCCGGCACAACGTATGATGGATTTTACCCGTAAGAAATTGAGCTACGATTTACCCGAATCTTCTTATAGTCCGGGAATTATTTCTTCTCCGCTTCATTTTTGGTTGCCGCCATTCATCAGTAAAAGGTTATCTCTCGGTTTCCAGCAATTCGGACGTAGCAGTCACGGATTTCTGACTAATGAAGCGGTAATGATTGGTGTCGAGACACGGACTTCTTCGCCTGTACGCATTGTACGCGACAAGGAAACATTACAGCATATAACCGTCCGCGGTCTATTTCCTTGCGGAGAAGGAGCGGGTTATGCCGGAGGTATTGTTTCTGCCGGAATAGACGGAGAACGGTGTGCGGAAGCCGCTGCTAATTATTTACATCATTAATCAAAACCCAGCAAACTGATGACTACCCAACCCGAAATAGCAATCATTGAACCCAATACACTCAGTAGTTTAGGACTCAAATCCATATTGGAAGAAATCATCCCAATGGCTACCATTCGTACTTTCCACCGTTTCAATGAATTAATGGATGACACACCGGATATGTATGCCCATTATTTCATATCGGCACAAATCTATGTGGAACACAATGCTTTCTTTCTTCCCCGAAAACGAAAAACAATTGTTCTGGCCAGTGACAGTCCGCAGTTTCAACTTTCCGGCGTACCGGTTCTCAATATTTATGAGCCGGAAGAGGAACTGGTGAAAAACATCCTGAAACTCCATCAACATGCCCATCACAAAGGATACCCGGTAAAGGATATGCCGCCAATGATTCCGCCAGCGCATCATCAGGAACTTTTATCTGCCCGCGAAATCGAAGTACTCGTACTGATTACCAAAGGACTGATCAATAAAGAAATTGCAGACAAACTGAATATCAGCCTAACTACCGTCATTACACACCGAAAGAACATTACGGAGAAATTAGGAATCAAGTCCGTTTCAGGACTGACTATTTATGCTGTAATGAACGGATATATCGAAGCCGACCGCATCTAATTCACCACAGAGGACACAGAGGATACAGAATTTTTAGAATCCTATTATACCTCTGTGTCCTCAGTGTCCTCTGTGGTGAATCAAATCCTAATAAATGAGGATTGCCTGCCAACTATATTTGCCGTTACTTTGCACCGGACAAATAAACTGCGAATGAAGACAAAGATTATGATGCTTGCCCTCACCCTCCTGACGTCAGGAACTGTATGGGGCGAAGATTTCCCAAAAGACTCACTGAAAGTAGTGGATATGGAAGAGGTGGTAGTAATAGCCACTCCGAAAGAGAATCGCAAACTACGTGAATTGCCTATAGCCGCCACCGTATTATCACAGGAAAATATGTGTGCCAATCAGGTTCATTCCGTGAAGAACCTTACAGGTATTGTTCCCAACCTGTTCATCCCTGATTATGGCTCGAAATTAACGACTTCCATCTATATTCGTGGAATCGGTTCACGTATCAACACACCGTCCGTAGGACTTTATGTAGATAATATCCCTTATATAGACAAATCCGCCTTCGATTTCAATTACTGCGACATCGAACGTATCGACGTACTTCGCGGACCTCAAGGAACACTTTACGGGCGTAACACGATGGGCGGACTTATCAAGGTACACACAAAATCTCCTTTCACCTATCAAGGGACCGACATCCGCATGGGAGCGGCGACGTACAATAATTATAATGTTTCGCTTACCCATTATCACCGTATATCCGAACGGTTCGCCTTTTCTACCGGAGGATTTTACGAACATACCGGAGGATTCTTTGAGAACACAGCACGAAATAATGAGAAGGTTGACCGAAGCAATGCCGGAGGTGGACGATTTCGTGGGGTTTACATACCGACCTCCAATCTGAAAGTAGATATAAACCTGAACTATGAATATAGCGATCAGGGTGGATACCCCTATTACTATACCGGAATCGCTCCCAGCGCAAAAGAAAGGGAAGAACCTCTCACAGAAGACCGTGCAGACTACATTGGTAAGATTTCATATAACGAGCGCAGCAGTTATCGTCGGGGATTAATGAATGCCGGCGTCAATCTGGAATATCAAGCAAGAAATTTCATCCTCAGTGCAGTTACCGGCTATCAGAATCTGAATGACCGTATGTTCCTCGACCAAGACTTTACAGAACGAGCGGTTTATACACTGGAACAGAAGCAAAAGTCGAATACAGTTTCCGAAGAGATCGTGTTTAAATCAAAATCCAACAAAAGATGGCAATGGGCAACAGGAGCTTTCGGACTGTATCAGTCCTTGAACACCAAAGGTCCGGTGACTTTTTGGGAAGACGGGGTGAAAGATGTTATCGAAGGAAGTGCAAATACAGCCTTTGCCGGTATGCCTGCAAACGCCCCGAAATTACATTTAGCAATCAACAATCCTACTCTGTTGGTAGGAGGAGACTTTGATACTCCTGTTTGGAATGCAGCTGTTTTCCATCAGTCTACATTGAATGACCTTTTTGTGAAAGGCTTGTCTCTTACTGTCGGAGTACGTCTGGATTATGAGAAGATGAGCATGAAGTATAAATCGATCAGTGACCCTACAGACTTCAACTTCAGTATGAAGATGGCGTCACGGCCACCAATGCCATCTGTATCAGTAGAAGCCAAGAACCTGATTGCCAATGCCGGTTATGACGGTAAAATATCAGATGATTATGTTCAACTGTTACCTAAGTTTGCTCTGCAATATGAATGGAAAAAGGGCAATAATGTATACGCAACCGTGTCGAAGGGGTATCGGTCGGGCGGCTACAACGTACAAATGTTCTCCGATCTTATTAGTGGAGATTTACAGAACTCCATGATAAATGCTATAAAAGAGAGCGAGCAGTTCGCCAGATTTGCTGCAATGATTGACAAATATGCCAAGAAAGCGGATGTACCCGAAGTAAAAGAGGCGACACGCTACAAACCCGAATATTCATGGAACTACGAAGTAGGAAGCCATCTTACCCTTTGGGAGGGTAAGCTTTGGGCAGATCTTTCCGCTTTCTATATGGATATGCGCGACCAACAAATTTCCCAATTCACCGGAAGCGGCTTGGGACGTACCACCGTCAATGCAGGGAAAAGCCGCAGCTATGGTGCCGAAATGTCTCTTCGTGCAAGTCTGACTAATGAATTAAGTCTGAACGCAAGCTACGGATATGCCTACGCTACCTTTACAGACTATATCGAATATGAGAGAGAAGATGAAGAAACGCTCAAAGTTAGAGCCGATTACAATGGCAAGTATGTCCCTTTTGTCCCCAAGCATACATTAAATATCGGTGGAGAATATGCCATCACCTGCAGCCCACGTTCTATCTTCGACCGGGTTGTATTCCAGGCGAACTATAACGCTGCCGGACGTATCTACTGGACTGAACTGAACGACGTCAGCCAATCCTTCTACGGCACGCTCAACTGGAGAACGAATCTGGAAATCGGTGATGCAATGATTAGTTTTTGGGCACGCAACTTCTTGAATAAAGACTATGCCGCCTTCTATTTCGAAACAATGAACAAAGGTTTCATGCAGAAAGGACGTCCAATGCAATTGGGGATAGATCTTCGCTGCCGCTTCTAATCATTTTTACTCATAAGGATATTATTTAGTCTTTTTATTGTCAGCTAAAGATTTTATCCACACAAAACAATGGTTTTCAACAGATTAACAACTGACAATAAACGCTGACAATAACTAAAAACAGGCTGACAATAAAAGTTCCGGACTTTTATTGTCAGCCTGTCTCTTTGTAGATCAACAGCATGGAATACGGGATAAAAGGACGTATGTCCCTATAAAGTTTGCATTATAAAGCCGTTATACTTTATTTACCCAATCGGTATTGTTCCATTAGACTTACGCTATTCTTAACTCTCCACAGCCGTGGTAGCTTCTCTTCATGGCCGTGGAGAGATCTCATCACGGCTGTGGGAAGAAGTCACCACGGCCGTGGAAAGGTAAAGGTATCGGTACCTTCCCGCAACTATACCAGCACTTTAACGGAACTTTATCAATGCTTTGACATTAGTTTACCTACTGCTTAATGATAACCGCCAATCATCACTCGTTAATTGCCCCGCAATAAGGACATATACCTTTCTCTTTCAGTTTCTCCCCGCAATGTCCGCAGCGATACTTATACCCGATGTTCCGATAAACCTTCTTCGTAAAGACCAGTATAAAAAAGATCAGGAATAAATAACCGATATAGATATGTGTCATCAAGATAAAAAAGAAATAACAGAAAATACAGCAGGACATTAGCCCCAGCAGATAAAAGATAGCTGCAGCGGGAGTCAATTGCCGAAACAAATCATCCAGCACCGCCAAAGCGACTATCAGAAACAACCAGATACTAAACAGGAAAACAGAGAGTATGAAAGGTACTGTGAATGGAGATAAAGTTGGATTGAAATAAAAATGTTCCCACGTTTCCGGCACAAAGACCTGCATAGACTCATAAATCGTTGCACTGAACGCCATCAGCAGGCAGAGAAATAATGGATAAATGCTGTCTATATCATTAAAATAAACCATCTGCAACTGCTTCTTCCGGAAAGCACGAAGTAAATAAACGCCTACAAACAGGGCAAAAATAACAACAAAATAAGAAGCGTGCGTGTCACTGAAAAGATGAATGGCCTGTGAAATACTGTCGGTCGGAACGAACGACCTCTTCAAATCCACCTCACGTATCCAACCCTGTTCATCCTGCGTATGCGCCAATTTAACCCAAACGCTATCCACACTATCGGCCGGATGAATCGCAAACTCTGCGACGACTACCTTATCTCCTTTATTCAATTGAATAAAAGTGTCCTTTATCGGAAGACGTTCCAGAGCTATGGAATCATCCACTACTTCCAGATTCGTATCCCACGTGTAGTGACGTTCATAAAGATAGGCCAATGAATCTTTTGTTTTCTCTGACAATTCCTCCGAATCCAGTAGCGGAGCCTTATAATAACAGGAAGATAGCAAAAATAAACATAATAGCAGGTTCATCACATTTTTTACCACAGAGGACGCAGAGGACACAGAGGATAAAAAGAGGAAAGAGAAAAAATCTCCACACTTTTTCTGCCCAACATTCAAACGATCGGTGTCAGAAGCATGAGTGAAGATGCTACCTTCACTATATCCTCTGTGTCCTCCGCGTCCTCTGTGGTAGAAAATAGTCTTCATTGCGCCGCCTTTACTTTCATTTGACAATTTTTGCAGTCGAACTCCAAACGGAAACGTTTACCATCATTGGACATCAGATAATAGGGTTCTTTGAAAGGTGAACGAACCCGTTGGTGAATAGGACACCATCCCATACTGTAACGTAGACAGTGTTTGCAGAACATCAGTACCGCATTCTCCACTGCTTCTTTTTCGTACGCCATAGCAATACGCTGTACCCCATGTTCCTCATAGAAAGAAACTGCATGAGTGTTCATAACATTTCCCAAATACGTCAATGTTGTTTGCGGGAAAGCATGATTCGTTTGTTTCCATACTGACAATTCCTGGCGGTAGTTTATCCGGCGGGCAGCTATTAATTTTTCAACTGCCTGACGACGGTAATCGGCTAGGACCGAAACCGGGAGAAACCAATTATCAGCAAATCCAACTTCTATCACTTTTGCTTCGAAAGGTGTATTTCCCAATTTAGCAAGTTGCGTTTTCAGATTTTCCGTCTGCGGTGTACGTGCCAATTCCTTTTCACGGGGAAAAGCCAGTGTGACACTGTTATCATCTTCATCGGTCAATCGTAACGAAAAGCCAAATTCGTTATCAGTAAGCGAGATGCGCACTTCTATCTTCCTTTCAGCGGACTTCCGTGAAAGTACACGCTCAAACTCTTGGTCAAAATTACGGTACAACACAGTACGGGGCTTGATACGGGGCATTTCCTGTGGATACAGTTTATTACCATCTACACGATTGATACGGAATCCCTGCAAACGTCCTTGTTCGTCGAGATAGCAAACTCCATCGCCATTGTTAAATGACTTCAATCCGGCAACTGTCAGATAATTACCGCGAGCCTCCTTCATTGTTCCCATCTCCTCACCCAGCGACTTAGGGGTATCAAAGGAAAAAATCTCCTTATCACGACCGTGCAGGAAATAATGTGTAAAACCACGACTGAAACTCTTATCCAATTGCGGCTTAAATTCGAATCTGCACATTCCCGAAGAAGCCCGGACATATTCCGGACGACGGGCAAAAATCGCATCCAATTTCTGACGATAGGCCGCTGTCACGTTCTTCACGTATGATACATCTTTCAACCGGCCTTCTATCTTCAACGAAGAAGTTCCGGCATCCAACAACTGCTCCAGCTCGTCGCTCTGATTCATATCTTTCAGAGAAAGCAAATGCTTGTCCTTCACAATGACTTTCCCATCGGAATCTACAAGGCTAAAAGGTAAACGACAGAATTGTGCACATTCCCCCCTGTTTGCGCTACGCCCGAAACAGGACTGACTGACATAGCATTGCCCGCTATAGCTAACGCAAAGCGCTCCGTGTACAAATACCTCCAAAGGAGTCTCCGGACAAGCGGTATGAATATTTTTTATTTCACGCAATGATAATTCGCGCGCCAAAACGACTTGTCGGAAACCTGCCTCCCAAAGAAATCGCACCTTTTCCGGAGTACGGTTGTCCATCTGCGTACTGGCATGGAGAGGTATCGGGGGGAGATTCAGTTTCGTGATTCCCATATCCTGAACAATCAGTGCGTCCACTCCAATCCGATACAGGGCATGAATCATCTCCTCCGTCTCTTTCAGCTCTTCTTCTTTCAGGATAGTGTTGACCGTGACATAAATACGCGCATTATACAAATGGGCATATTGTACCAGTGCCTCAATATCCTCCAAAGAATTTACAGCCGCCGCACGGGCACCGAACTTGGGAGCACCGATATATACCGCATCCGCACCGTGATTAATGGCCTCAATACCACATTCCAGGTTCTTCGCCGGAGCGAGAAGTTCTATTTTACGCTGCTTTATCATTTGATGTCATTTACATTATAAGGTGTTTCCTGATAAACAAAGTAGTTTAACCAATTGGAGAACAAAAGGTTTGCATGAGCACGCCAACGCACCAACGGTCCCTTATCAGGATCATCATCTACATAATAATTACGAGGTATTTCTATCGGCAAGCCTTTACCCAAGTCACGACGATATTCCGTATCCAATGTCAACGGAGAATATTCCGAATGTCCGGTTACAAAGAACTCACGTCCGCCACGTGCCATTACCATATACACTCCCGCATCTTTCGACTCGGAAAGCAATGTCAGTTCCGGCACCTTCAAGATATCCTCCCTACGTACCTCCGTATGACGGCTGTGCGGCACATAAAAACAATCATCAAAGCCACGAAAAATAGAATGGTAAGGTTCCAATACCCGATGCTCGAAGATACCGAACATCTTCTTTTCCAACGGATATTTAGGAATCCCATAATGATGATAGAGCCCGGCCTGCGCCGCCCAACATATATACAAAGTAGAAGTCACATGCGTACGTGCCCAATCAAAAATTTCCGTAATCTCATTCCAATAAGTCACTTCCTCGAAATCCATCTGTTCCACAGGTGCTCCCGTAATAATCATACCATCATACTTCTCATGACGCATCTGGTCGAAATCCGTATAGAATGCCTTCATGTGTTCTATCGGTGTATTCTTGGAGGTATGACATTTGATCTTCATAAACGAGATCTCCACCTGAAGCGGAGTATTTGAAAGTAAACGCACCAAGTCCGTCTCCGTCGTAATCTTCAACGGCATCAGGTTCAGAATGACAATCCGTAGCGGACGAATGTCCTGCTGCGTAGCACGGGAAGTATCAATTACAAAAATATTTTCTTCCTTCAATAGCTCTATCGCAGGTAGTTTATCGGGTAAATTTAAAGGCATAATCGCTATATATTAGTAATTTGAGTGCAAAAATACGAAAAATATAGCAGATTATAGGGAGGTTGCTTATTTAGAAGACGTACAAATTAAGTCAATTTAATCATAGAAGCATAACAACTAATCAATAAAAGCTTTACTTTTGCGGAATAAAATTAGTACTAATAATTTAAATCTTAGAAAAATGGCTTACGTAATTAGTGACGATTGTATTGCTTGCGGAACTTGTATTGACGAGTGTCCGGTAGAAGCTATCTCTGAAGGTGATATCTATTCTATCAACCCGGATGTATGTACTGACTGTGGAACTTGTGCAGATGTTTGCCCGTCTGAAGCTATCCACCCAGCTGAATAATACAATCTACAACAAAAAGTATAGGCTGCTTTCTCTTGAAGGCAGCCTTTTTTTTCACCACAGAGGACGCAGAGGACACAGAGTAAAATAGCTTGGGAGATGTGTTGCAACTCTCCTTTTAGTGGAATCCCCCTTGCTACAAATCATTTGTGGCAAGGGGGATTTCTAATTTATAAGGAGGCGACACATCATTCCTTTCATTTTTTCTTCTCTGTGTCCTCTGCGTCCTCTGTGGTGGACTCTTATTTCAATTTAGCCAACGCTTCCTTGATTCGGCGGATAGCCTCCGTTATATTTTCATCACTTGTTGCATAACTCATGCGGATACATTCGGGAGCGCCGAATGAAGTACCGCCTACACAAGCCACGTGCGCTTCTTCAAGCAGATACATTGCCAAATCATCCGAGTTTTCAATCTTACGGTCCTCTTTGCTCTTTCCAAAGAAATAGCTACATTTCGGGAACAAGTAGAAAGCGCCTTGCGGAACATTCACTTCAAATCCCGGAACATCTTTCGCCAACTTCACAATCAAATCACGGCGACGCTCGAATGCTTTCTGCATTTCTTTCACCGGTTCTTGTGTTCCTGTATATGCAGCTTCGGCAGCTTTTTGAGAAACGGAGCAAGGACCTGAAGTGTACTGACCTTGCAATTTATTGCAGGCCTTTACAATCCATTCCGGTCCGGCAATAAATCCGATTCTCCATCCGGTCATAGCATATGCCTTAGACACACCGTTTACAATCACCGTACGCTCCTTCATTTCCGGGAACTGGGCAATACTCTGATGTGCACCGATATAATTAATATGTTCGTAGATTTCGTCAGCAATAACAATGACTTGCGGATGTTTAGCCAATACAGCTGCCAAACCGGCCAATTCTTCCTTGCTATATACAGAACCTGTCGGATTGGACGGAGAACAAAGAATCAATGCTTTTGTTTTCGGAGTGATAGCAGCTTCCAATTGTTCTGGAGTAATCTTGAAATCTTGTTCGATACCTGCCGAAACGATAACAGGAGTACCTTCCGCCATTTTCACCATTTCCGGATAGCTCACCCAGTAAGGAGCAGGCACAATTACTTCATCACCCGGATTTACTAATACAAGAATTGTATTACAAACAGATTGTTTCGCACCATTTGCACAAGAAACTTGAGCGGCTGTATATTCAAGACCATTTTCTTTTTTCAGCTTCTCAACAATAGCATTGCGCAAAGCCGGATAACCCGGTACCGGAGAATAACGGGAAAAGTTATCATCTATGGCTTTTTTCGCAGCTTCTTTGATGTGGTCGGGAGTATTGAAGTCTGGTTCTCCTACACTTAAATTAATAACATCAACGCCTTGTGCCTTGAGCTCGTTGCTCTTCTGCGACATAGCAAGTGTCGCCGACGGCGACAAGCTGTTCAAACGATCTGATAATTGATTCATTTTGTATCTATTTTATTGTTGTTGAGTGAAAATCGTTGCAAAATAAGCGATAATATTCGACATATGAAAACAAATAGGCAATTTACTTATTAAAATGTAAAGTATGCCCCATTCTTTCCTTTTTCGTTCTTAGATATCGTTCATTATATGGATTGGGAACAGTTTCAACAGGTACATTTTCTACAATCTCCAAGCCGTATGCTTCCAAGCCAACACGTTTCACCGGATTATTTGTCAAAAGCTTCATTTTGTGCACTCCCAACTCACGAAGAATCTGCGCTCCTACCCCATAATCACGCTCGTCAGCAAGATGTCCCAAACATACATTCGCATCTACCGTATCCAAGCCGTCTTCCTGAAGTTTATATGCTTTCATCTTTTCCATCAAGCCGATTCCACGTCCTTCCTGGTTCAGATAAACGACTACACCTTTTCCTGCCGCTTCAATCATTTCCATAGCCTTATGCAACTGTTCTCCGCAATCACAACGCCTGGAACCAAAAATATCACCGGTGGCACAAGAAGAATGTACACGTACCAAAATAGGTTCGTCTTCATTCCACGTACCTTTAAACAAAGCGACATGCTCCAATCCATTTGACTTTTGACGGAAAGGAATCAGACGAAACATTCCATGTTCAGTAGGCATATTCACTTCCACCCCACGCTCTACAATGGATTCCTGTTTCAAACGATAAGCAATCAAGTCATGAATAGAAATCAGTTTCAGATCATATTCATCAGCCATTTTACGGAGTTCGGGCAAGCGTGCCATCGTGCCATCCTCACTCATGATTTCCATCAAAGCACCCGCCGGATAAAGACCGGCCAGACGTGCCATATCGATAGTCGCCTCTGTATGTCCGGCACGGCGTAACACTCCTTTTTCTTGTGCGTACAACGGGTTGATATGACCGGGACGACCGAACGTAGCCGGTGTAGAAGACGGATCAGCCAATGCCTGAATAGTGGCAGCACGGTCGGCAGCAGAGACTCCGGTCGAACAACCGTCCAGTTTATCTATCGTAATTGTAAAAGGAGTTCCCAACACAGAAGTGTTATCACTTACTTGATGCGGCAAATCCAGTTCCTTGCAACGAGACACTGTAATAGGTGCACAAAGCACCCCACGTGCGTGTTTCAACATGAAATTAACTTTCTCAGGAGTTATTTTTTCAGCAGCAATAATCAAATCTCCCTCATTTTCGCGGTCTTCATCATCCACTACTATGACAAACTTGCCTTCTTTAAAATCGGCAATTGCATCCTCTATTTTATCCATTTTAATCTCTTCCATAACAATTATTTATTAATTTTCTGTATGATGAATTGAACTTGTTCGTTGTTCTTTATAATCCGTTCCATATCCTTAGCCAGACGAATACGGAATGCCCAGATACGGAAATAGAAAAACAGCCCGATGGGGAAAATCACTCCAGCTGCCAGATTCAGCCAATATATATGGAACGGGCGCACATGAGCAGAAACGGGAATCATCGGATAATTGTTTAACAAACCTATCAAAGAAGCTGATTTCGTATTTGACATTTCCTCCACCAACGCTTCCAGTTTATCATTGACAGCCACCACCTCATCATCCTTTTCACCCGACATCCACAGTTTGAAATAGTTCGGTGCTTTCGTCAACTGATTTTGAGCAATGTAAGCTTTACAATCCTCTGTAAGCTGCTCCAAATCGCCCGGGATACGTTCATAGTCAGGATCATTTATAATAACTTCTTTCTTGAATATATGCCGTACACTACGTATTCCGGCCACCTTCTTAAACCAATTAATGTACGCATCGGCATTAAGCACCACAGAATCTTTATTCGATTTGTAAGTAAGGAAGATACCCAACGGAGCAAGGACAGCACTACTCGTCCACATACCCATCCATACAATCCACTTACCGTCACGGGCCATTTTATAGCCGGTGTTATCAATGATATAATAGATAATAAACACCAGTACCGACACAATTACCGGCATTCCCAAACCACCTTTACGAATAATACCTCCTAAAGGAGCACCGATAAAGAAAAACAACAAGCATGAGAGGGAAATTGTAATCTTCTTATGCCATTCCGTCTTATGTTTCCGAATGCTATAATCATTACTCTCCATCGTATAACTCTTGAAAGTAAGGTCGCTTGCCATATTTTCCGCACGGCTAAGAGCAGCGGAAATAACTTTCTGCTTTTGCGTCAAAGGAGCAACATTATAAAGACTGTCCACATTATACGCATACACATCCGCTTTCTCCATCTTGACAGTGTCTTCTTTTGTCAATCCATAAGACGCGCGAAAATTTCCCTCAGCTATTTCCCGGTAATATTGCCTTCCTATACTGTCACCTACTACTTTCATCGAATCAATAGAGCTTTGCAATTGCGCCATGTCTTTAGCACTCGACTGCTTACCCATAATATCGCCGTCAACCATATTGAAATCAGAGTTAAACTCAATAATCGTATGTTTCTCTCTGAATGATTCACGACGATAAGGTACATTTTGAGACTTCATACTTTGCGCTTTCAGATTCTCAAACAAGTCTCCACTATACAAATGTAACCAAAGATGTTGCTTATCCGCTGTCATCTCCAGACGCCCGGAATCCGCATAAATAATATGGGCATTCTCAAATCCGTCTTTCAAATTATAGATCAAGACATCATACAGCATACCCGTTTTACGGTCTTTCTTGGCTATCTTTAAATTATAATCAGGGATTTCGGAATAGAAAACGCCTTCCGGAATATCCAATTCCGGAGATTTCTGTTTCATTGAAAGAATCAGAGTTCCCAACTTAGCTTGGGCAATGGGTCCTACTACATTTTGAAAATAGAATGAAACGCCTACAAGTCCACAAACAAAGAAAACAAGGGGACGCATAATTTTGAGCAAAGAAATGCCGGCAGCTTTCATTGCAAGCAATTCGTAACGCTCGCCAAAATTACCAAAAGTAATCAAAGAAGCCAGTAACACTGCCAACGGCAACGATACTGGCACTAATGTTAATGCAGAATAGAAGAAGAACTGAGCCATTACACTCATTTCTAACCCCTTTCCAACCAATTCGTCTACATATCTCCACAAGAACTGCATCATGAAAATGAACAGACAGATGAAGAATGTACCTATAAAGAGCATAAAAAAGCTCTTTACAATGAATATATCTAATTTCTTTATGCGTAGCATCTTAATAGGTTCGTGCAATTAGGATGCAAAATTAGCACAAAAAAAGGAGCACCGAAAATTTTTAGTTGAAAGTTAACTAAAAACCACAAGTTCTTCTTAATTTGGCAACCTGTGACTCCCATAATTCTTTCATATCATCCACTTCATCCGACTCTGCGAAATCAGTAATTTCTAATACATAGTCACTTGTCAACTCATTATATGTCATCTTGATTTCAAAGTAATCACGCTCGTTTTCATCATCCTGCCAACGGAAGCGGATAAAAGAGAAAGAGCGAATGGCAATAATCTCTGCTTTCCTCAGCTCTGTCTTCCCCCAATGGAACTCTACTATTTTATCGTCAGAAATAACTTTGTCGGCAAACCAGTCCTCCAACCCGGTCGGTGTACTTATAGCTGACCAAAGAATATTTTTAGACGTTGCATTCAACAAATACTCCAAATGAATCTTTTCCTTTTTCATAGCAATTTCGAATTGTTTTTACGTGTGCCAAGATAAATACTTTTTTCTAAATAAGCGGCATAAATCAAGCACTTTATTTAATTATTCTTTCATTATCGGACCTCAAACTCCCTGTTTATAGGGAAAATCAAACCCCTTCTTAAAGAAAAAACACAAAAAAGTTATGAATTGTTTTGGAGATTATAAAAAATCATCTATCTTTGCACCCGCAATCGAGAAACGATGGCGGGATAGCTCAGCTGGTTAGAGCGCATGATTCATAATCATGAGGTCCCCGGTTCAATCCCGGGTCCCGCTACTTGATAAGAATAAGGCATTTGAGAGGCTTCCACTCTTGGGTGCCTTTTTCTTTTTTAGCTCCGGTTTGCGCCAGCGTCAAATTCAATGTAACATGGTTCAACAAATTTTATCTCTACAAAGATACTATTTTACTTTCAAATTTTAATTGAAAAGATTAATAATACAATTGCACGACATTGCTATTCTATAAAAAAACAGCAAATGAATTTCTTCAAATGCTGCCTTCTATTCTACTTTCTAACTAACAAAGTTGATGAAAGTCAAACAAAATCATCTTTAATCCAACTCTCCACAATTGCAAATTTTGACATCTAAGCTCCATATTTCAAATAAATTATAGTCATATATCCTCCTCATATATATTAAAAAAACGCCATCCTTCCTGTATCTTATATCTATTACTAAATCCTTTTGGCACATATAGATTCATACTTCGTTTATTATTTCCATGCCAATGTTTTTCTAAAACTGAAGGAGGATTCTTGCTTTTACAATATATTGTACGTAAATTTAAACTTTCTTTAAATGCATTATGTTGAATTGAAGCCACATTTTCAGATAAAGTTATTTCTTCGAGATTAGCACAATGCCCAAAAGCACTATGCCCAATGTAAGTTATATTATCACCGATATAAAGCTTTACCAATCCAGAGCAACTATCAAAACTATAGTTTCCTATATACCTTAAACTTTTGGGAAATACTAAAAATGACCGCAACTATATACTTTATTGTACCAAGTATTGCATATAAAACCTGCTTGCTCGAAAGTATATAGTTGCGTTTTTCCTAAACGAGCGTTTAAACGGTCAAATGAAAAAGTTCCATTTTCAACAAGAAACTCGACGTTCTTAAGAATACGAGAAAATTCTTTTTCAATCTCTCCTTGAATAAACCGACCTTCCGAAGACCTGCTATCAGGAAGTTTATCCCATTCATCTTTTGACATACAGATTCCAACAGAGTAATACTTAGGCTTTCTCTGATAATACACTTTGATTTTTATTGGATAAGTACCTTCTTTATTTATGGTACGAGAGTCGAGTACAGAGGTTACAACAACTCCATTTTTAATACTTTTGAACATAAGTTTTTAATTACGTGCAAGCGGAATTGCTTACCGTAACTTTATCCTCTTACGGTACAAATTATAAATTGAATGGGGCTTTCAATCGAAATATATAGGCATTTTCAAACTATGTTTGCAATTCAAGATTATCCATATTTATGTTCAAACAACAATGAAAAGTCTATGTAATATTGTATATTTGCGCCATATAATAAATATGCTTCTGCAATTCATAGCACGAATTGCACGAAAAAGGTTGTTAATTTACAGATAAAAGATAAAGTTCTTATATAAACTAAAAAATAATGAGAAATATTGTTGATGCAATAATAGAAGTAGTAAAGTCTCCAAAGTATGAACTAGAAGCATACTCTATATCACATAATAGAGCTAACCAAATGGGGGCTGCATTGGAAGATTACATAAAGGATATATTTGCAGGAACAGTTGACGAAACTGATCTAAATGTACGTAATCGTCTAATTAGCGAAACGTTTTGTTATCTTGGCAATCCAAACAATCCACCTGATTCTATGTTAAAGAATGGTGGAGATGCTATAGAAGTAAAGAAAATAGAAGCGCCAAATGCAGCATTAGCCTTAAATAGTAGTTATCCAAAAGCAAAATTATATTCAGACAGTAAAATGATTAGTAGTGCCTGCAAAAATTGTGAAGAATGGTCTGTTCGCGATATGATTTATGCTGTAGGAGTTTTGAACAACGACAAGTTGAAATCGTTAGCTCTTGTCTATGGTATTGACTATTGCGCAGCAGAAGAAACATACGCGCGTATAAAGAGTACCATTAAAACAGGCGTAGAATCAATACCTAATGTTGAGTTTGCTGAGACTAATGAATTAGGCAGAGTGAATCGCGTTGACCCTCTTGGCATTACTTATCTGCGAGTACGTGGCATGTGGCATATAGAAAATCCTTTCACGGTTTTTAGATACATATACCAGCGCGACAACAACAAAGATTTCAACCTTATGGCAATAATAAACACAGATAAAGTTGAAAAGCTTGATAATTTCAGTCAATTAGAAACACTTGTCGAAAGCCATGAAGGGCTAAATATAACAGATGCCCAAATAAAAGACCCTAACAATCCTGCTACTTTGCGAAATGTCAAACTTATAACTTATACTATATAATGGAATTGATTAGTCTTTTTTCTGGTGCTGGAGGTTTGGACTTAGGATTTCATAAGGCAGGTTTCAGAACAATAGCCGCCAATGAATTTGATGCAAAAATATGTCCTACATTCCGGGCAAACTTTCCGGATGTAAACTTGATAGAAAAAGATATTCGTGACATCCCGTCATCAGACTTTCCTGACAATATAACGGGGATAATTGGTGGTCCCCCATGCCAATCATGGAGTGAAGCTGGTTCCTTAAAAGGAATTGAAGATGCACGAGGGCAACTTTTTTATGAATATATACGCATTTTGCGCGATAAACAACCACTTTTCTTTGTTGCCGAAAATGTTTCAGGAATGTTAGCAAAACGTCATTCCAATGCAGTTAGTGGGTTTATGCAAATGTTTGACGAAGTAGGTTACGACGTGAATTTGAAGATGCTAAATGCCAATGATTTTGATACCCCGGAAGATCGTGACCGTGTATTTTATATTGGTTTTAGAAAGGACTTGAATATCCATGACTTCGAATATCCCGCACCTCTAGAGCACAAACCTACTCTACGCGAATATATTTGGGATTTACAAGACACTGCCATTCCAGCTCTTGAAAGGAACAAAACAAACGGTGATGCTTGCAAAGTGCCAAACAATGAATATTTCATTGGAGCATATTCTCCCATATTTATGTCACGTAACCGAGTACGTTCTTGGGATGAACCTGGATTTACAGTTCAGGCAAGTGGTCGCCAATGCCAGTTGCATCCACAAGCTCCTAAAATGGTCAAAATAGAAAAGAACTTACAGAAATTTGTTGAAGGTAAAGAACACCTTTATCGCCGTATGACAGTACGAGAAGTAGCACGCGTACAAAGTTTCCCGGATGATTTTAAGTTCATATACGATGATGTAAACTATGGCTATAAGATGATCGGGAATGCTGTACCTGTCAATCTTGCTTATCATGTAGCTATGCAAATAAAGAAAACATTGAAAGACAAAGGTATAAAAATTGAGTGAAAGTAGTTTCATTTTTTGCAGGCTGTGGTGGATTAGACCTTGGCTTTGAACAAGCTGGTTATGACGTTATTTGGGCGAATGAATTTGATAAGTCAATACATGCCACTTATCAATTTAATCACCCAAATACATTTTTATTCAAATCTGATATAAGAGCTCTAACCACAAACTGCATTCCTGATTGCGACGGTTTTATAGGTGGACCACCTTGTCAATCATGGAGTGTTGGCGGAAAACAACTAGGTTTAGAAGACAAACGAGGAGAACTCTTTCTTGACTATATAAGATTGATAAAAGAAAAGCATCCGAAATTTTTTATTATAGAAAATGTGCAAGGAATAATCAGTGACAAACACTTTAAAACATTTTTATCATTTCTTTTGATGCTTGAGAACGCTGGGTATACGGTAAACTATTCTTTATTGAATGCTGCAAACTTTCGTATACCTCAAGATCGTTTCCGCGTATTCATTGTCGGTATTTCAAAAGACTTTCATTGTGACTTCGAATTTCCACAGCCAATGACAGGTACAGTTTACTTACGCCAAGCCATAGGAGACATAACTGAACAACCACGATTTTACATAAATGAAAGCGTGCGACAAGATTATGATAGATATTTTAATCATGATGTATATATGGGAACTTTTGATGCTAAGTTTATGGCGCGTAATCGAGTCAGAGGCTGGGATGAAAGATCGTTTACCATTCAGGCGCAAGCAAAAAATAGCCCTTTGCATCCGCAGGCGCCAGTAATGCAGTATGTATCGCCCAATCAGAGAGTCTTCGTTCGTGGATATGAGCATCTATACCGTCGCCTAAGTGTCAGAGAATGCGCACGTATTCAATCATTTCCTGATAGCTTTAAATTTTTCTACAATGACGTGAAGGATGGCTACAAAATGGTTGGCAATGCAGTACCACCACGCCTGGCAAAGCATCTTGCACTTAGTATAAAAAGAACACTATTACCGATCGAACAAAAAGAACAAAGCAAGGTCCTTGTGGCATATTACAAAGACGAAAGACAATTACACCTGACACTAAAGCATAAATTATACTATGTACGCACAGGTTTCCGTAGAGGTGCACTACAAATACCTGTAGGAACAATAACACCTGATTATCTATTGCTACACAACGGAAAACGTAGATTCTTATTTACCCTAACTAAAGATTGTCCAGAAACTATATCAGCTCCCGAATTGACAACATTAGGTTTTACACCATCAGGTGGTGAGTATCTTGTATTCAAACTGAAAGAATTAGAAAATATTCTCATCGACGGATTGGATATAATGAAAGTAAAAATCCGAGGAACAGGCAAAAATACAGCATTGCCATATATAACAAATATCATAGAGCTATTCAATAGCTGAAACTTTGTAGTAAGACAGCCCATCAGAAGTTCCAAACAGCTCCATCTGCTGATTCTTAATATTTAACACAGTCCATTATTGAGGGATATTCCTAAAATAATAAAATTTAAGGCAACTACTTCATTGCGAGTTAGTTGCCTTTTTTGTATCTTTAAGCATTCCGTGCGACAAGAAGTCGTATAAGTAATTGTTTAGCACTGCGTCTAAACCTATTGTTCCG
>NZ_JACOOB010000021.1:0-30886 GCF_014287315.1 Bacteroides sp. NSJ-39
GAGAAACAACCATTCCCGAAACTCCATAATAAACCAGCTTCTTGCGGCCCACCTTATCAATGATGACAAGAGCCAAAATGGTGGTCAAAGTATTAACAAGTCCTACCAGAACTTGGTAAAAAAGAGAATCACCTCCTGAAAGTCCTGCATTCTCAAAAATAGAAGGACCATAATAAAGCACCGCATTGACTCCCATAAATTGTCCCAAAATAGCAATGCATACACCTATAATTACTGCCTTCAAAATGCCAGGTTTCATCAATAACGACCATTCTGAGCTTGTTTCAGCAGTCAAAACTGATTGAGTTTCTTTCAATTGGTTCGTCGCTTCTGTAATCGAATTATAGATTCTCTCCAGAATATTTATAGCCTTTCTCTCCTGCCCTCGTACAATTAACCAACGAGGACTCTCCGGTATGAAAAATATGATTATAAAGAATAATATCGCAGGTAACGTTTCCATGCCTAACATACCTCTCCATACCTCAGTTATAAATATCTTATTTAATAGAGGAACACCCAATAAAGCACCACTTTCCGACCAAGCCAACAACTGATAATTAACCAGATAAGCTCCTAAGAAGCCAACGGTCACAGCCAGTTGATATAAAGAGACTAAACGCCCTCTATACTGTGCTACTGAAACTTCCGAAATGTAAAGAGGAGACACTATGGAAACAACGCCTATCCCGACACCCCCAATTATACGATACACCACTAATTGCGTAAAATCCGTACAGAGAGCACATCCTAAAGCCGATGCGGAGAAGAGAATAGCAGAAATAACCATAGTCAATTTTCTCCCTAATTTATCACTCAAAATACCGGCAAAAAGGACTCCAATGATTGAACCGACCAACGCACACCCTACATACCATCCCTGCTGCAATGCATCCAGTTGAAAAAGCTGAGTAACCTGAGCAATTGTACCGGATATAACTGCCGTATCATATCCGAACAAAAAACCGCCCAAAGCAGCCACAACAGAAAGGAATATAAGATAGCCAAAATTAATAGTAGATTGCATAATATTATTTTATTTCAAAATATTCTATATATCTGTTATACAAATTCCCTGCTTGCAAGTAAGCAGATTGCGGACTCATAAAATGAGAAAATTCAAAGGTTATAGCCTTATCATATCCGGCACGCTTGGCAGCTTCCAATTTCATCCGAAGTTTATCAAACTTAATGGGTAGAAAACGAATAGGCATATCACGATCAAAAGATTCGGCATTTGTCCAGCATTGCATCCCATACTTATCTGCTAATTTTTTATTGACAGAAAAGAAAGCATCCAATTCATCATAATCAATATGTCCATCTTGAAAAGCACATGCATCTACCACCTCATGAATACCATCAAAAATTTCATTCCATTCTTTTTCGTGTTGTTGTACAGAAACTGCATCTTCTTTTGTCAGTTTACCTGTTCCCATAATCGCCTTCTTGCCATCAATCCAAGGAGAAATAAAAGTAGGAAGCCCGGCCGAAACATCTTTACATTGCTTTCCCATTGTATAAAATGAATCGATTGCGCCTTTGGTTGCCCGGCTAATTTCTCCGCTAATGTACCAGCCTCCAAAACTTTTATACTTCTCTCCATACATTTTCCAGACTTCGTCTATCACATATTTATTATCCTCAATCTCCCAACTTAAATCACCCGTATCCCAATATCGTCCTGAATCATATAAACCAAAATAAAACTTCATATTATATTTAGCAGCAAGACGCAAATACATATCTACCAAATCAACTGATGGCATATAGCATCCTTTTTTTAATAAATAAGGTGAAGGATAAGTTATAAATTTCCGATAACCGGAACGAATCATTACCACCGTATCTATTCCAATCTTTTTCATGTGTTGGAAATCCATATCCCATTCTTTTTCTCCCCAATTCTGATGAGGAATGTCATGGGAGATTTCATCCAGAAAAGTTCCTGTTATTTTCAGACCATTATTTTTAGGAACAATTAAATTATTCTCCAACCCATTCTCCTCATTTTTAAGAATAGATATTTCACTCCCCTCTTCACCGGTAGCAAATAAAGAAGGAGCCACCAAAGCTGACGCTCCGGCCAAGGCCGCCTTTTTTAGAAAATCTCTACGATTATTTGTTTCCATAGCTTTAATTTTTTGGTTTTTCTACTTTGTATATATGTTAACCTATTGAAGTCACAATGTGTTTTAATTAATATCACGCTACAAATATAGGCATATTTATTAAATAAACAATATATAATAAAATATTTTATTAATAAAGTTACATTTAAACATATAATTCACAAATATAAGTTCAAAAACGATCAGAATAAAAGATAATAGAGACTCTATACACTTGATATACAAAAGTAAATAATGAATCGTGAATCCTATACCTTATTATATGCATAAAGCAATAAAGAGAACATCGCCCACTTGATTCTAATTTTTCCCACACAAAACGCCACATTTAATAAAAAAATTAATTATCTTTGTAGATATTACCAAATAACCAAACATATGAACCAACAATTCTTGAAAGAAATAGAAAAGGGCTCTAAAAGCGCTCTCGTCAAAAAGAGAATTATTACACATTATATATATAATGGCAGTTCTACAATTCCCGATCTTTCAAAAGAGCTGGATTTGAGTGTACCAACCGTCACCAAATTTATTGGCGAAATGTGTGATGACGGATATATTAATGATTATGGAAAATTGGAGACCAGTGGCGGGCGCCATCCGAACCTTTATGGACTTAATCCCGAATCCGGTTACTTTTTAGGTGTAGATATCAAAAGATTTGCAGTCAATATCGGCCTGATAAATTTTAAAGGCGATATGGTAGAACTGAAAATGAACATACCTTATAATTTTGAGAATTCAATTGAGGGAATGAATGAATTATGCAAGCTGATTATCAATTTTATAAAAAAGCTCACCATCAACAAAGAGAAAATCTTAAATATTAATGTAAATGTATCGGGACGCGTGAATCCTGAATCTGGATACAGTTTCAGTCAGTTCAATTTCGAAGAAAGACCATTGGCAGATGTGTTGTCTGAGAAACTGGGCTACAAAGTTACTGTCGATAACGATACGCGGGCTATGACTTATGGAGAGTATATGCAAGGCTGCGTAAAAGGAGAAAAAGATATTATCTTTGTAAACGTAAGTTGGGGATTGGGAATCGGAATTATCATAGATGGCAAGATTTATACAGGTAAATCAGGATTTTCCGGTGAATTCGGTCACATGAGTACTTATGATAATGAAATTATCTGCCACTGCGGCAAAAAAGGGTGCTTAGAAACCGAAGCTTCCGGTTCTGCCCTTCACCGTATCCTTTTAGAACGCATCCGGAACGGAGAAAGCTCTATATTATCAACTAGAATCGCTGCCGAAGAAGATCCCATAACCCTTGATGAGATAATTGCGGCAGTAAACAAAGAAGATCTACTCTGTATCGAAATTGTAGAAGAGATCGGACAGAAGCTAGGAAAACAAATTGCAGGACTGATCAATATTTTTAATCCGGAATTGGTTATTATAGGTGGTACTTTGTCGTTGACTAGTGATTATATAACCCAACCTATAAAGACTGCGGTACGTAAATACTCTCTGAATCTGGTCAACAAGGATTCAGCTATTATCACATCCAAGTTGAAAGATAAGGCTGGTATTGTTGGTGCATGTATGCTGGCACGTAGCAGAATGTTTGAAAGCTAATTAAATTGAAGAACCAGTAAATAAAAAAGGAAGTCTAAATAACTAAATACAAGATAGTTAATAGACTTCCTTTTGAGAGCCGCTAGCCAGACTTGAACTGGCGACCTACGCGTTACGAATGCGTTGCTCTACCAACTGAGCTATAGCGGCGTTTGTCTCTCGTTTACGGCGTGCAAAATTACAGCTTTATTTGAAACTACAAAAAGAATCCGCCTATTTTTTGAGCTATTTTTATAACAACTTTTGTTTTCGATACTTTTTGTCCCAATAATCAATGATAATTCCGCCTGTGAATAAATTATAAAGTGTTGCATGGTATGACAAAATATATACTAACTTTACCGCATGAAAAAGAAATTCCAACTCGAAGTTCCGGGAGAAGCCGACAAAATCTTACTTCATACTTGTTGCGCTCCTTGTTCGTCAGCTATCATCGAATGTCTGATGCAACACAATATAACCCCTGTCATTTACTATTGCAATCCCAATATTTTCCCACAGGAAGAATACAACATAAGAAAAGATGAATGCACCCGTTATGCGCAATCATTAGGACTGGAAATTGTAGACGCCGACTATGACCACGAAGCCTGGCGTTGCCAAATGGCAGGAATGGAACAGGAACCCGAAAGAGGAGGACGTTGCCTGCGTTGCTTCAAGAGCCGCTTGTTGGAAACAGCCCGTTATGCCCACGAGCATGGTTTCTCCGTAATTACCACTACCCTTGCTTCCAGCCGTTGGAAAAGCCTGGAACAGATAAATGAAGCCGGACGATATGCCATGACACATTATCCTGATGTCACATATTGGGAACAGAATTGGCGTAAAGGCGGATTAAGTGAACGACGCATCGCAATCATCAAAGAATATAATTTCTACAATCAGCAATATTGCGGTTGCGAATTCAGCATGAGAAAAGAAGAATAAAAACAACCCCATCATCACCTGCAAACCAATGAATCGAAGAAAGAAAGGCAAAAACAGAAAATTATTCAAAAAAGAATCACGTTCCAATTATAAATTGGGATGTATTATCACCATCATTATACTTATACCTATTCTTTACGGCGTTTATTTATATTGTCAGGGCATTGATACTTCTCAAAAAGAAAAGTCACAGACCAGCACATCATTTCAAACTTCATCTGACCAAAAGCCGGAGAACAAGAAGCCGGAAGGTAAAAATCCGACAACTAAAGAGTTGGAAATACCGGTGTCACTTACCCGACGTCAAGAACAGATCATCCATCACACCGGATACACCGTTTCTTACAATAAAGATTTAAAACTCCCCAATTGGGTTTCATACGAATTGACTCGTAAAGAGACAAAGGGAAAGGAGAAAAGAAGTAACCGTTTTATTACCGACCCGCAGGTCAGAGGCTTGATAGCAACCAATACAGACTATGCACATTCGGGATACGACAAAGGACATATGGCACCAGCTGCAGATATGAAATGGAGTCCGCAAGCTATGAAAGAATCATTTTACTTCAGCAATATGTGTCCGCAACACCCGCAACTAAACAGAAGAGGTTGGAAAAATCTGGAAGAGAAAATCCGGAATTGGGCGATAGCAGACAGTGCCATTATCATTATATGCGGACCTATTATAACCGGACAACCCAAAACGATCGGAAAAAATAAAGTTGTAGTGCCCCAACAGTTTTTCAAGGTAATCCTCTCCCCTTTCGTAAAGCCTATGCGGGCTATCGGTTTCTTATTCAACAATAAACAGTCAGTAGAGCCACTTTCTACATACGCAGTGACAATAGATAGTATTGAACATCTTACAAACATGGATTTCTTTGCGGTCCTTCCCGATGAAATAGAAAATAAAATAGAAGCAGAAGCAGATTATTTCCAATGGCCGAATTAATCAGAAATACCGTATTATATCTTAAAATCATGCAGTGAACCGATTGATTTCTTCTTTACCAATAAATAAAATCCGGTGATATATTAATAAAACCTTACGGCATATTAATAAAACCTGCCGAGATATTAAGCTGTTACTGTTGAGCAACCAACGTGATACTGTTGTGCAACTTGTCAATTACACTTGTCCTTCTCCACAGTTGTTCAACTATAACCCAATAGAACAGCATTAATAGCTACAAAATCATATAAGTAACTCAGTGACAAATTATTGCAGAAAAAATGCATTTTTTGTTCTCAAAAAGCTAAAAACATCTAGACGTTTTTTGTGAACTTATCTTAATTTATCCCTATTTTTATCCATAAACACCTAATTATCAGCAATGTGACATTTTTGTTTTTCCGGGTATAATACTTAATATAAAGACAAAAATGTTGCAGAGAAAAGATTCATCTCAGAAAGAAACCACTCCTATTCAAATTCTTCTTATCTTTGACGCTGCAAAAATAACGTCTCATAAGATGAAGAAAAAAAAGAGAACTATTTTATTATCCATTCTGATTGGAACATTTTTACTTTGCGTTATTGCAGGAGGGACTATTTATTACTATCTGTTTGCTCCCCAATTCCATCCGTCCAAAACCGTATACATTTACGTAGACCGGGACGATACGGCCGATTCTATTACCAATAAAATAAAAAAGTTCGGATATGTCAACAAACTCACCGGATTCCATTGGATGGCCAAATACAAAAATCTCGAACAGAATATACACACGGGACGTTATGCCATCCGTCCGAACGACAATGTATACCATGTATACAGCCGTTTTTCCAGAGGTTACCAAGAGCCGATGAATCTCACAGTCGGAAGTGTCCGTACTTTAGAACGACTGGCACGAAGTATGGGCAAACAGTTAATGATCGATTCTGCCGAGATTGCCCGCCGGTTGTTTGATTCCACCGTTCAAGCCCGACTAGGATACACAGAAGCAACCTTGCCCGGTCTTTTCATTCCCGAAACCTACCAAGTATACTGGGATATGAGTGCGGATGAATTAATCGAACGCATGAGAAAGGAGCATGAACGTTTCTGGAACAAAGAACGGTTGGCACAAGCCACTGCAATCGGTATGACACCGGAAGAAGTCAGCACACTTGCTTCCATCGTTGAAGAAGAGACCAATAATAATGAAGAAAAGCCAATGGTAGCCGGATTATACATCAACCGCCTGCACAAAGATATGCCCCTGCAAGCAGACCCGACAATCAAATTTGCCCTACAGGATTTTGGTCTGCGACGTATTACGAACGAGCATTTGAAAATCGATTCGCCATATAACACATATATAAATACCGGATTACCTCCCGGGCCTATCCGTATCCCCTCTAAAAAAGGGATAGACAGTGTATTGAATTATACCAAGCACAACTATATTTATATGTGTGCCAAAGAGGACTTTTCCGGGACTCACAATTTCGCATCCAATTATGCCGAACACATGGCAAATGCAAGAAAATATTGGAAAGCGCTGAATGAAAGAAAGATTTTCAAGTAAATTTGTGATAAAACGAACTGAAAAGTCTATCTTTGCCCGATAGAATAACAAACTGTGATCAACACTAAATAAAAAGAAATATATGAGCAAGCAACTCTTACTTGGCGATGAAGCCATTGCACAAGCTGCATTGGATGCCGGACTCTCAGGTGTTTATGCCTATCCCGGCACTCCTTCAACTGAGATTACGGAATATATTCAGATGGCCCCGATAACGACCGAACGGAATATACATAACCGTTGGTGTGCCAACGAAAAAACAGCGATGGAGGCTGCTTTAGGTATGTCTTTCGTCGGCAAGCGGGCCTTAGTCTGCATGAAGCATGTAGGTATGAATGTGGCCGCCGACTGTTTTGTCAACTCTGCCATCACCGGCGTGAAAGGCGGACTGATTGTGATAGCGGCAGACGATCCTAGTATGCACTCCTCACAGAACGAGCAAGACAGCCGTTTCTACGGAGATTTTTCCCTCATTCCTATGTACGAACCCAGCAATCAGCAGGAAGCGTATGACATGGTGTACAGCGGTTTTGAATTCTCCGAAAAAATGGGAGAACCTATTTTAATGCGTATGGTAACCCGTCTTGCGCATTCCCGTTCCGGAGTAGAACGCAAGGAACAGAAACCACAGAATGGAATATCATTCAGCAACGACCCGCGTCAATTCATCCTGTTGCCGGGAAATGCCCGCAAACGCTATAAAGTATTACTTTCACGTCAAGATGAGTTCATAAAGGCCTCCGAAGAATCACCGTACAACAAATATACAGATGGTCCTAACAAGAAACTAGGAATCATCGCATGTGGTATCGGTTACAATTACCTGATGGAAAACTACCCCGAAGGCTGTGAATATCCGGTACTCAAAATCGGACAATATCCACTGCCGAAAAAGCAACTCCATCAATTGGTAGAGTCTTGCGATGAGATTCTTGTTTTGGAAGACGGTCAACCTTTTGTAGAAAAACAACTGAAAGGTTATCTGGGTATTGGTATAAAGGTAAAAGGACGTTTAGACGGCACTTTGTCGCAAGACGGAGAACTGAATCCTGACTCGGTAGCCCGTGCGGTAGGCAAAGAGAACAAATCCGAATTTGGCATTCCGTCTGTGGTAGAGATGCGTCCGCCCGCACTTTGTGAAGGTTGCGGCCATCGCGATATGTATACCACATTGACTGAAGTTCTCAGAGAGGAATATCCCGCACATAAAGTATTCAGTGACATCGGCTGTTATACACTGGGAGCAAATGCGCCATTCAATGCTATCAACTCATGCGTAGATATGGGTGCTTCTATCACTATGGCAAAAGGTGCAGCCGACGGTGGCCTGTTTCCGGCCGTAGCCGTCATCGGTGACTCCACATTCACTCATTCGGGGATGACAGGATTATTAGACTGCGTAAATGAAAACGCCAATGTGACAATTGTAATATCCGACAACGAGACTACCGCTATGACAGGCGGGCAAGATTCTGCAGGAACCGGACGTATCGAAGCAATCTGTGCAGGTCTCGGTGTAGAGCCCGCCCATATCAGAGTGGTTGTTCCTTTGAAGAAGAATTACGAAGAGATGAAACAGATCATACGCGAAGAAATCGAATATCGTGGCGTATCTGTCATTATTCCACGCAGAGAGTGTATCCAGACATTAGCACGTAAAAAAAGAAGCAAGTAAACCATGAAAAAAGATATTATATTATCAGGAGTAGGCGGACAGGGTATTTTGTCCATTGCTACCGTAATCGGTAAAGCCGCTTTAAAGGAAGGACTTTATATGAAACAAGCAGAAGTGCACGGAATGAGCCAGCGCGGAGGAGACGTTCAATCCAACCTCCGCATCAGCGATCAGCCGATTGCTTCCGATTTGATTCCTTCCGGCAAATGTGATCTTATTATCTCACTGGAACCTATGGAAGGCCTTCGATATCTTCCTTACCTTAGCCCTGAAGGGTGGCTGGTAACGAATGAAACTCCTTTTGTCAATATTCCCAACTATCCGGAAACGGACAAAGTAATGGCAGAAATCAACAAACTACCTCATAAGATAGTATTGAATGTAGATAAAGTAGCCAAAGAAGCCGGTTCCGCACGGGTAGCCAATATCGTCCTGTTGGGAGCAACAATTCCATTTCTTGGCATTGACTACGCAAAAGTGCAGGACAGCATTCGCGAGATTTTCCAACGTAAAGGGGAAGCAATTGTAGAAATGAATCTTAAAGCATTGGCTGCCGGCAAGGAAATTGCGGAAAAGCTTATGTAATAATAGAGACTGCCATGAGTACACAATACTGGGAAGAAGAAATAGAAACCATGAGTCGGGAGAAGTTGCGGGAATTGCAGCTTCAACGCTTGAAGAAAACAATCAGTATCGCTGCAAACGCTCCATACTATAAGGAGGTTTTCAGTAAACATGGTATTACCTCAGACAGCATACAATTGCTGGATGATATCCGTAAAGTACCGTTCACGACCAAAGCCGATATGCGTGCCCACTACCCTTTCGGACTGGTGGCGGGAGATATGAGGAATGATGGTGTGCGTATTCACTCTTCCAGTGGTACTACCGGAAATCCGACAGTTATCGTTCACTCACAACACGACCTTGATTCTTGGGCTAATCTGGTAGCCCGCTGCCTATATACGGTAGGAATCCGTAAAACAGATGTTTTTCAGAATAGTTCAGGATATGGAATGTTTACAGGAGGACTAGGGTTCCAATATGGAGCCGAACGTCTGGGCTGTCTTACCGTTCCTGCCGCAGCCGGTAACAGCAAGCGGCAGATTAAATTCATCAATGACTTTAAGACAACCGCTCTGCATGCCATACCAAGCTATGCCATTCGTCTTGCAGAGGTCTTTCAGGAAGAAGGACTAGACCCAAGAGGCACCACACTGAAAACTTTGGTAATCGGTGCAGAGCCCCATACAGATGAACAACGTCGGAAAATAGAGCGGATGTTGGGTGTTAAAGCATACAACAGCTTCGGTATGACGGAAATGAACGGTCCCGGTGTTGCTTTCGAATGTCTGGAACAGAACGGAATGCACTTTTGGGAAGATTGCTACTTAGTAGAAATCATTGATCCAGAAACAGGCGAACCTGTTCCTGAAGGAGAAACCGGAGAATTAGTACTCACTACCCTTGATCGGGAAATGATGCCGCTCATCCGTTATCGTACCCGCGACTTAACCCGTATTCTTCCGGGAAAATGCCCTTGCGGTCGTACACATATCCGTATTGACCGGATTAAAGGACGTAGTGACGATATGTTTATCATCAAGGGAGTCAATATTTTCCCGATGCAGGTAGAGAAAATTCTAGTACAATTCCCCGAATTGGGCAGCAACTATTTAATTACGCTGGAAACAATCAATAATCAGGATGAAATGATTGTTGAAGTGGAGCTGAGCGATCTTTCTACCGACAATTATATTGAATTGGAGAAAATACGCAAGGATATTACCCGCCAACTGAAAGACGAAATCCTGGTTACTCCCAAAGTAAAACTGGTTAAGAAAGGTTCTCTACCTCAAAGCGAGGGGAAAGCCGTTCGTGTGAAAGATTTAAGAGATAACAAGTAAGACTAAAATAGTTCATGTGCTAATATGCCGTCCTTTGTTTCATCATCCGGAATGGCATATTAGCACATTATTAATTAATATCAGATTATATGCAATTACTCAAAAAAAGAATTCTGCAAGATGGAAAATGTTACGAAGGAGGTATTCTGAAAGTGGATAGTTTTATCAACCACCAGATGGACCCTGTTCTGATGAAATCAATCGGAGTCGAATTTGTCCGCCGTTTTGCAGCCACAAACGTAAATAAAATCATGACAATAGAAGCCAGTGGCATTGCTCCGGCTATCATGACAGGTTACCTGATGGATTTGCCTGTTGTATTTGCCAAAAAGAAATCTCCCAAAACGATTCAGAATGCACTAAGTACCACCGTCCACTCGTTTACAAAAGACCGTGATTACGAAGTTGTTATCAGCTCCGATTTTCTGACTCCAAATGACAACATACTTTTTGTAGATGACTTCCTTGCATACGGAAATGCGGCATTAGGTGTTCTTGATCTCATTAAGCAGTCCGGAGCAAATCTGGTAGGAATGGGATTCATCATTGAAAAAGCATTCCAAAACGGACGCAAAGTGCTGGAAGAGCAGGGTGTCAGAGTAGAAAGCCTTGCAATCATCGAAGACCTATCTCATTGCAGCATTAAAATCAAAGATCAATAGCCGGAATTGGGATTGAAATACTGCCCCTTCCCTTTTGTTCTTTTCCCATATTGCACCGATTGCCGGGGACATACATGGTAACATGCCAGGCATGAGGTGCAATTCATTCCCCAGACCGGCTTCCCTTCTGACATAGTAATATTCTCCATCGGACAATTCTTCTCACAACGCCTACATCCGATACAGTCATCTGTTACATAGAAATGCTTAGGTGACATTTGAAAACGATTGAATAAAGGATTGATTATTCTCGTTTTGATAAAAGGAATACTGCCTTCGTGACAGGAAAACAAGTGTTCTCTTTTACTGATCAAAGTATTTATCCTTTTAAGTTCCGCGACGCTCTCTGCCAACTTCTTCCTCTCCAGTTCCTCGCTATCCACATCAAATCCCGGAAGCAATACATAATTGTTAGGCATGGTGACTGAAAAGCCGGCATGACATTCCCATCCCTTATGTCTGAACGCTTTCGTCAGAACCTGTTGAGTCAAGCCGGTATCATCTCCACAAGAACATACAAAGAACAAATACTGCCCTCTGTACCCCTTCAGCGAGAGTTTTTGAATAAAGCTCAATACAATCTCAGGAGGCGCCCACGAGTAAATAGGAAACACGAATCCGATCGTTTCTTCCTCTTTGAGACAAAACTCCAACACTCCACACCTCAATGCGTCGGGAATGAAAACTAAATCCTCTTTTTGTTCCTTAGACAGCTGATTAGCGATCCACTTTGAATTACCTGTACCTGAGAAATAAAATATCATAGAAAAGTATATAAGAAAGCCGTACCGACGATGTGATGAAACTCTGATAGAACAAGATTTGAGCGCTCGCCCTCTTTGTAATCCACCGGCTTAAAGCTGTCCCGAAGGATGTGGCCCGCCATTGAAGAACGAAGCTTTCTCGGTGCATCAGATTAATTTGAAGAGTTTCCCGATCCAGTCGATACGGCTAATATTTTTGTATCACAAATGTAATAAGAATCCTTGATATTAGCAAGAAAAAAAAGGATTTTGTTTACCTACTAACATTTTTTTATTCTGTTTTCACTGCCGTGCAAAGAAAAAGTGCCAGTTACTAGCCTAGTAACTGACACTTTGTAATTCATAAACTGTTGAGTCTTAAGCAGCTTTTGCTTTAGCAACCACAGCTTTGAAAGCTTCCGGGTGATTCATAGCTAAATCAGCCAAAACCTTACGATTTATTTCAATACCGGCTTTGTGCAGACCGCCCATCAATTTAGAATAAGACATTCCTTCAAGACGTGCTGCTGCATTGATACGCTGTATCCAAAGAGCGCGGAAGTTTCTTTTCTTATTTCTACGGTCACGGAACGCGTAAGTCAAACCCTTTTCCCAAGTGTTTTTAGCTACGGTCCATACATTCTTTCTTGCACCAAAGTAACCTCTGGTTAATTTCAAAATTTTCTTTCTTCTTGCTTTTGAAGCAACATGATTTACTGATCTTGGCATAGTTTTACTTTTTTTGAATGTTAGCGCCGCTACTTCACGCAGCGAACTTCAGGCTAATGCATTCGGTTAATACTTTAATAATACTTTTACGCTTTTGATTACTTCATTGCTAAGAGTTCCTTAACCTGGCTTACATTTGTTGTATCAACAGTTGTAGAGTAGCACAGATTTCTTTTTCTCTTCTTAGTTTTCTTAGTCAAAATGTGACTGTGAAAAGCGTGCTTTCTTTTGATTTTACCTGTTCCGGTAAGGGTAAACCTTTTTTTAGAACCGGAGTTAGTCTTCATCTTTGGCATCTTACTTATTTTTAAATTATTAAATATATAATGGCAACGCACTATACCTGCGCGTTACGCATTTTCTCTTATTCTTCCTCAGCTTCCGGCTTTTCAGCTTTCTGCACAGGAGCGGCAGGTTTCGGTGCTGCTGGCTTTTTAGCTGCCTCTTTCTTTTTCGGAGAAAGTTGTATAGTCATACGCTTTCCCTCAAGTATAGGCATCTGATCTACTTTCGCGTAATCTTCAAGGTCGTTGGCAAAACGAAGCAAAAGAACTTCACCTTGCTCCTTAAAAAGGATGGAACGTCCCTTAAAGAACACATAGGCCTTCACCTTATCTCCATCTTCCAAAAAGCCCTTAGCATGCTTCAACTTGAAGTTGTAATCATGATCGTCTGTCTGAGGTCCGAAACGGATCTCTTTTACATTGACCTTAACCTGCTTCGCTTTTTGTTCCTTCTGGCGTTTCTTTAATTGATAAAGAAATTTAGAGTAATCAATAATACGACAAACAGGGGGTTGAGCATTAGGAGAAATTTCCACTAAATCCAATTCTTTCTCTTCGGCCATTTTCAAGGCTTGAAAGATAGGATATACTTTCGGTTCAATATCGTCGCCTACAATGCGGACTTCTTTGGCACGAATCTGTTCGTTGATTCTGTATTGCCCTTTAAAAGTGTCATTCTTCATTAAAAACGTTTACTTCCTAGTTTGATCTTTTTATTGTTCTACTAAATATTTATCATGAAACGGCTGCAAAGTTACCATTTATTTATCATATTCTGAACTTCTTCGTTCAAAATTTTAGCAAATTCTTCAAATTTCATGGTCCCCTTATCTCCTTCGCCTTGTCTACGAACAGAAACTTCACCATTTTCTGCTTCTTTTTCGCCGACAATCAGCATATAAGGAATACGTTTCATCTCATTATCACGGATCTTGCGACCTATTTTTTCGTTGCGGTCATCTACAATCGCACGGATTTCGTGAGTTTTCAGATACATCTTCACTTGTTCCGCATATTCATTGAACTTCTCACTGATCGGCAGAATAGCAACCTGGTCGGGTGTCAACCACAATGGGAACTTACCGGCGGTATGTTCAATCAGCACGGCAACAAAGCGCTCCATTGATCCGAACGGTGCACGATGGATCATAACCGGACGGTGTTTCTGATTATCAGATCCCATATATTCCAATTCAAAACGTTCCGGCAAGTTATAGTCTACCTGGATAGTACCCAACTGCCAGCGACGACCGATTGCATCTTTCACCATAAAGTCGAGCTTAGGACCGTAGAAAGCCGCTTCACCATATTCAATCTTAGCAGGTAATCCTTTTTCTTCACACGCCTCGATAATAGCCTGTTCTGCCTTTTCCCAATTATCATCACTACCAATATATTTTTCGCGGTTTACTTTATCGCGTAATGATATCTGAGCCTCAAAATTCTGGAAATTCATAGAACGGAACACAATAGAGATGATATCCATTACACGAAGGAATTCATCTTTTACCTGATCCGGACGACAGAAAATATGAGCGTCATCCTGCGTAAAGCTACGTACACGAGTTAAACCGTGCAACTCACCACTTTGTTCATAACGACAAACTGTTCCAAATTCAGCAATACGCAATGGAAGGTCTTTATATGAACGCGGGAAGTTCTTATAAATCTCACAATGGTGAGGGCAGTTCATCGGTTTCAAGAAGTACTCTTCTCCTTCTTCCGGAGTATGAATAGGTTGGAAAGCGTCTTTGCCATATTTTGCATAGTGACCGGAAGTCACATATAGTAACTTGTTGCCAATCGGCGGGGTGATTACTTCCTGATAGTCATAGCGAGTCTGGATACGACGCAAGAATTCCTGCAAACGCAGACGTAATGCAGTACCTTTCGGCAACCACATCGGAAGTCCCTTTCCTACCGTCTCCGAGAACATGAACAACTGCATCTCTTTGCCGATCTTACGGTGGTCACGTTTTTTGGCTTCTTCCAACAATACCAGATACTCATCCAGCATTTTCTTCTTCGGGAACGTGATACCATAAATACGTGTCAACATCTTACGGTCTTCCTGACCACGCCAATATGCACCGGCTACCGTAGTCAGTTTGATAGCTTTGATCGGAGCAGTCGTCATCAAGTGAGGACCACGGCAAAGATCAGTAAATGCCCCTTGCGTATAAGTAGTAATATGTCCGTCTTCCAATTCGGAAATCAACTCACATTTATAAGTTTCCCCACGATCGCCAAACATCTTCAATGCATCCGCTTTGGCAATGCTCTCTCTGACTACATCCTCTTTCTTGGCAGCCAGTTCCTGCATCTTAGCTTCAATAGCAGGCAGATCACTTTCCTTGATTACCGCTTCTCCCGGATCTACATCATAATAGAATCCGTTTTCAATGGCCGGGCCGATACCGAACTGAATGCCCGGATAAAGTTCCTGCAAAGCTTCAGCCAGCAAGTGAGCACTTGTATGCCAAAAAGCATGTTTGCCTTCTTCATCATCCCATTTATAAAGCACGAAATCAGCATCTTCATTAATAGGACGTCCTAAATCATAAGTCTCGCCATTCACGCCACAAGCCAAAACATCTTGTGCCAAACGCGAACTGATACTTTCTGCAATCTGTAAACCGTTCACTCCTTCATTATATTCACGAACAGAGCCATCGGGAAATTTTATCTTTATCATAATAGATGATGTTATATTTTCACAATTTGAACGCAAAAGTAAGTAAATCTTTTGAGTTTTCCATTTTTTATCAAATAAATGTTATTCCGTCTGATCCGTAAAACGTTTGATCACGTTATAAGCAGAAACAATACCCAACTCACCGGCTTTACTTAAATCAGAAATGCCCAGCTTGTTATTACCTAAAAATATATGGGTAAGGCCTCTATTAAAGTAAGCATCCGCAAAATCAGGATTCAGCTCGATCGCCTTGTCATAATCGGCAATAGCAGCCCGGTAGTCCTTCAGCATAGCAGAGACATTCGCACGGTTATAGTAAGCATAAACAAAGTCCGGTGCCAGATTGATCACCTTGTCCAGGTCTTTCCTTACTACTTCATAATCAACCGCAGTAATCTCTTTACGTTTATCACCCGGAATATCCGTTTCGGCGGCTTGTTCCGCCTTCTGATATTCCAGTTGCTTACAGCGGATAAGCGCACGCATAAAATAAGCCGGGAAGAAATCACCGTCCAACAGAATCGTCTGTGTCAAGTCAGCCACAGCACTTGAGAAGTCCTGCACCAGATAGAAGTCAATCGCACGGGCAAAACGCTTCGGAGCGCTCTTTTCATCAGCCACGATAGCGGACGTATGTGTATCGATCAAAGCAAAATGGAATTTCACCTGTTCTTCTGTCAACGGAGCTTCCATATTCGTAATACGGAGACGTTTAGAGAGGATTCCCGTATGGTTCAAGTCCTCAATATACTTATGAAAATTCACCGAACGTTTCACGTCACTCATTTTCTCATAATAAGTCAAAGCAAACATGGGCTCCAGCGTGATATTTACATTCTTGTCCTGCACACGTCCACGATAATCACTCGTATAACGCTGTTCGGCTTCAGAGTCATCGGCAATTACTATCTTACGATAGTTATTCATATTCTTATCCGACTTCTTGCGTGTTTTTTCTCCATCTTCATCTCCACTTCCGTCCGCTTTATCTTTATTCTGGGCAACATCCTTATTAGTCACACCGTTCTGCTTGTCAATCTGGGCTTTCATGACCTTAAACTCATCTTGTTCCGCTCCTTTCTTATCCCCAATTTTTCTACGGGCTTCCGAACGCTGATAATATCCGGCCAGAAAGTTAGGATACTGATTGATAACAGTCGTATAGTCTTGTATGGCCCCACGATAATCACCTGTCTGCGCACGGAGTAAACCACGGTTAAAGACAGCCATCATATTATCCGGTTCCATTTGAATGACAAAATCAAAGTCCTCAATTGCCCGGTTGTCATCCCCTACCCGTGCACGAAGCAGACCACGATTATAATGTCCGATAAAGTTATTGGGATCAATATCCAATGCCAAATCATAGTCACTCATAGCACCCCTCAGATTATTCTGATGGAATCTTGCCAATGCACGATTAATATAGTTTCCGGCATTCTTCGCACTTAAATGAATAGCCCGGTCAAAATCCGATTCCGCTTCCGCATATTTGGATTGCTGCAATTTCACAATTGCCCGTGCAGCCCATGCGTCCGGATCATATTTATCCAATTCAAGCGCCTTATTGAAATCGGTCAAGGCAGCAATGGTGTCCTTCTGCTGCAAAGACACTTCCCCCCTCATTAAATAAGCACGTGTATAACGGGGAGACACTTTCAGCAAACTTTCCAGATCCTCTTTTGCTGAATTATAATCCTTTTTCTGAATATGAGATAACGTTAAATTATGCCACAGAGTGATATTCTCCGGATCATAATGCAAAGCCTTCTGATAATCTTCAATAGCCTCGTCAAATTTGCTCTGACGGATTCTGGCAAGGCCACGAATCTGATAAGCACCTACCACAAACGGATTGCGTTGGATAGCCGCATCACAGTCTGCTTCTGCACCTTGAAAATCTTCCAAATTCAGTTTGGCCAAAGCCCTGAAAAAATAAGGCTCATACAAATAAGGTTTAGCGTTAATTACCTGGTTGAAGTACTGAATGGAAAGTACATAATCCTCAAAATAAAGAGCGTTTCGGGCGATAGTCATCACCCGATCCGTATTTATCTGAGCACATACCAGTGTGGGGAACAGTAATAATACTGTTAATATTCTCTTTATCATCGACATTTTATACTTGTAAACGAAGCAAAAATAATGCTTTTCGTTTACTTGACAGGGATATAAACGTTTTTTATCTTTATTTTACCTGTTTCATCTTATAAGAACTGCGTGCTTTCCCCTTCAACATCGTATTCAGTTTTCCCTTAATCATTTGCTTACGAAGTGGAGAAAGATGATCAATAAACATCTTACCGTCCAAATGGTCGAATTCATGTTGCATTACGCGAGCCAGATAGCCTTCTACAACTTCCTCGTGTTCCACAAAATTCTCATCCATATATTTCACGCGAATCTTATCTCCTCTTTTCACTGTCTCATGGATACCCGGCAGACTCAGACATCCTTCTTCCATACTTACTTCTTCTCCCCCGACCTCTAGTATATGGGGATTGATATAAGCTTTATTAAAATCTTTAAATTCAGGATAATCCTCCGAGAGCGGATCTAATGTAATGGTAACAACACGAATTGGCAAACCGATTTGCGGAGCAGCCAATCCTACACCATCCGCATGCACCATTGTTTCAAACATATTTGCAATCAACTCTTTCAGATTCGGATAATCCGGAGTTATATCCTCTGCCACCTTTCTTAAAACAGGCTGGCCATATACATAAATAGGTAAAATCATATCTGATATTCTACTAAAAAATTAAGTTATTCTTTGTCTATATTAAAAACGTTTACTTTCCAAATATGTTTGCAGAATAATTGTAGCGCTAATCTCATCGACCAAAGCCTTGTTCTGCCGGTCTTTCTTTTTCAGTCCCGCCTCCAGCATAGTCCGATGCGCAAGAACGGAGGTAAAACGCTCATCCACATACTCCACTGGAAGCTCAGGAAAACGTTTTTTCAGTGAACGGACAAAAGGTTCTATATTTTTCATATTCTCCGAAACTTCATTATTCATTTGCTTAGGCAATCCAATAATAATCCGCTCTACCGGTTCCTTAGCGATGTAATCACCGATAAAATTCAAAAGCTCATGTGTAGGAACTGTCGTCAAGCCATTGGCAATCAGCTGCATGGTGTCGCTGACAGCTATTCCTGTACGTTTTCTTCCGTAATCTATTGCTACTATTCTGCTCATGGGGCACAAAAATACAAAAAAGACGCTTCCCGTGAAAGGAAACGTCTCTTTTATTATAATATTTCAAATATATATTATTCTTCAACAATTGCTACACGGCTCAGTTTAGCATCATCATAGAACATGTTGCCAACACCACCCTTATAGTCAACCTTCAACTGAGAAGCAGGAACTCCGAATTCGTTAACCATCAAGTCACGAACAGCTTCAGCTCTCTTCTTACTCAACTTCATGTTGTATTCAGCAGAGCCTGTACCCTTATCAGCATATCCAGTTATAGTAAATACTTTTCCTGGATTTTCCTTGATACCCTTAGCCATAGCTTCGATATTCATGTACTCTCTCTTGCTGATATTGCTCTTACCGATATTGAATACTACGACAAGGCGTGGAACAAATCCGGCTTCTTTCTTAACAACCACTTCCGGTTTCTTATTACGTGCTTCAACCAAGTCACGCTTCAAAGATTCATTTTCACCCTTCAGTGCGTTTACTCTGTCTCTCATATCGTTCAACTGGCTCTCTGGAACCATCGGAACTGTAGGAACTGCATTCCAACCGCGTTTCTTAAATTTATAAGTAACACCTACAGTCAGTCCTAACATAGCTTCCTTATTCTCACCAGCCAATGTATTTTTCATAAACAGGCTACGCATTTCCACGTTGAAGTCCAAAGCAGACGACAAACGGAAACGGTTAATCAAACCTAAATTAAAACCAATATTATCATCTGTCGGTTTCGTCCAAGAATGAACCCATCCTGCACCTGCATAAGGGATGAATGAATACAGACGGTCTTCCTTATACCCGCAGAACATATTAGTAAGGTTCAACATAACATCAGCATGGAAATTAGCGATATTCCATTTCTGCTTATAATATCCGTTAGACATAACGCCACCTTTTACGTAAGCATCATCTTCAAGCAAAGTAGCTCCCTTAGCCTGAAGACCATTATAAGCAATACGCAAACCGATTCCGGGAGTAAACCACTTTCCTACAGCAATGTCCAATGCAGGAGCAAGTCGTTTTCCAAAATCCAACTTACCGTCATTATCTCCAAAATACATCTGGGCTCCCAGACCACCGCTAATAAACCAATTAGCTCCAAAGCGGTTTGTCTCTACGCTATAGCTAGTTGCTGCTTTTTCTTTTTCCTGAGCAGGCAGACAAACAGAAACTGCCGCCAATAAAATAAATAATAAACCCTTTTTCATCTCAATTTATTTTAGTAAATAATATATTTCCATCAAAAAGAGAATAAGATGAACTTATTTTCTTAAAAATTACTGCAAATATAGATATTTAATATAATACACACAAAAAATCACGTAAAAAATCACACCCCCATTCTTTTTTTATAAAACAAAAATAGCCAACGACAAATTTATCATTGGCTATTCTTATTTTTCTGCTGTACCTTTAATATACTAACTTCACATTATCAATCCATAATGTATTTCCCGGAGAACCTATATATGCCCCTCCGTGGCTGGATGTAAACTGAAGACACAGATGGGTAGGAACGTCATTTTCATCCCCCCAAGCCACCTCATGAATAGGTACACTTTCGCCTTTACTATTGACCGTGTAACTTTCAGTAACCTGCAGACGCATCATGTGAGCCTTATATTCAGGACGACTTGTAATATCACCATACATAATTTCATAGGAAACATTATTCTTCCAGTCCGTAGAGTGATAATAATAGGTCACCATTGTACCGATACGTTTCGCATACACGTTTCCTTCCGCATCTTCCCAACGTTTCTGTAAAAACAGAATAGCTGCAGGATAATCTTTACCGGGAACATCCGTAATCTTACTGAATCCGGTAGCACGGATACGATTTTCGCGATCCGACATCTTCACCTTGTAATCGAACTGAAGGGCTACCGGTTTCTTAGTAAACGGAATACCGGTCTGCAGCATCTTCTGTGGGTTCTTAGTACCTTTAATAGGTTCATGCACCGATCCGGTAAAAATAGAACCAGCCGCCAGCACCGTGATATTGACCAGTCCCAGTACCTTCACACTTTCCATGCGAGTATCCAGCCGCGCACAGTATCCATTCCCTCTTTTTTCGGGGAAAACCGATGTGTTCGTCTTGGTAATTCCGGCTACTTTTGCCATCACGTTTGAAGTACCCCAAGGCGAACCACCCATATTTTTATAAACCTGATCTCCCTTGATTACAGTGGTCGGCCCTATCGCATATACATTCTTTGTATTTCCGCCAATAATGCTCGACTCCTTTATTTGACGGTCTACCCATTGATCCATGTCTCCAAAAGGAACCATTTCGACTTTATGCTGCGCCATCAAAGACAAGGAAGAAAAAAATGCAACAAAACCTGTCATCAACAGGCGATGAACGATTTTCTGAACCATTACTTTCCTTTCTTTTTTTTCTTCTTATAAATTATACTCCCATTGCTTTAAAGCAAATCCCCAATTCTCTTCAACCAGACGAATTGTGCGATCATCATATTTATACTTGTTCTTTTTATATCCTTTCTTACCGCCCACATACTTTTCTATGTCAGCACGCGCTTCCGTGAATCCCGGAATAGAAAGCGACTTATAAATATTCTCTGTCATTCCCATCGCATCTGCTTCAAAATCTTCAAACTTCACCTCCATCAGATTACCTTCGGGGATAAACTGTTTATCCGATTCATACTTATGATAAAGTTTTGCATAGATAGAAAGGATATTTTCCTCCAATTGTTCATTGCTGATATCCTGCAACTTCAACGGTTGAATCGTATTTGTAAAGAAACTGCGTGTAGATTCGAATACCGTATACGGATTACGCATCAAGTAAATAAACTTAGCGTTCGGGAACATCTTTACCAGTTCTTTCACCCGACCGGTGTGCGGAGGATTCTTGCTAAGGAATTGAGTACCATGTGTATTCCACAAAGAAATCTTAATCAGTTTCGTAAATACCTCTTCAAAAACTTTCAACTCCGCGTCTGTAATATCATCAAACAACAGATACTTGTCTGCATATTCCTGTTGACATTTCGGTAAAAACCAAAAATTATAATAAGTATAAGGCATCATATTCGACAATGCAAATTCCTCTTCCTGCGGAAGATCCACAGCCAGTTCCATATTGTCGGTCGGACGTTTATCCGGCATCAGCCAACTCATATTCTTTTTAAAGAAAGGCTGTCCCCACATCATCAAATGAGGAAACACAGTCTGATACGTTGTATTATACCCAAAATGCTTGTCGCAAGAGAACACATTATGAACAAAAGTAGTTCCGCTTCTCCAATGTCCCAGAATAAATACCGGATCATGTTCCAATGGTTGGTTGACCAATAGCTTTTCATACCGGCTATTCTGCAATCCGGCTAATGGAGAGAGTAAACGGCACACCGCCTTTGTCAACCGGTATTTTCCTTTGTAAGCCGCATCTATTTCACGACCGGCAGTGATAGCCTTAAACGTTTTCCAGTCTGCACCTACCAGCGTATTAATCGGAAGTTTATTAAATTCGAGTAATCCCATACTTTTCTTACTTTATTATTTTCACAGCAAAACCCTGACGTTCCAATTCCTTTGCTGCTTTCTCCACAGCTTCATAATGTTCCGGAGCAATTCCCAACTTCGGTAAGTCCAAAACAGGAATATCATCCGTATTGCTCATATCCTTCACCTCAACCCGATCGATAATCATACCGACAGCCGAAGTATTATTCGTAATAGGATCAATCAAGATAAATGAACCGCATGACTTATTCTTCTTATACGGATCAAAGAAAAGTTCTTTGGCAGTAGTCAGCACCACACGTGCAATCTGATTGAGCTGCAATGGCAAACTATCTGCCGTCAATTGTCCATTATCAACAGAAAGGTGTTCCATTGTGTTTACATCCACCTTATATTTAATCGCATCAATACGGGTACGGCTCAGATTAGTCGTTTGCTTGATAAAGAAAGATTTATTGATATCCATCGGTTCCTCGTCCATCCACACCATCATTGCCTCAAAATTACGGTCGATAATAGGCAAGTTATCCGGATGTACCAGCATTTCACCACGAGACACATCAATCTCATCTTCCAAAGTCAATGTAACAGATTGCGGTGGAAACGCATAATCCAACTCCCCGTCATAAGTTACGATACTTTTTACCTTAGACGTTTTTCCCGAAGGAAGTGCCATCACTGTATCCCCCTTACGGACAATACCGGATGCGACCTTACCGCAGAAACCTCTAAAGTCCAGATTCGGGCGAAGTACATATTGAACCGGGAAACGGAAATCAGACAGATTATGGTCATTATCGATATGAACGGTTTCCAGAAAATCCAACAAAGAGATTCCTTTATACCACGGAGTACGTTCCGATTTATCCACTACATTATCTCCATCCAAAGCGGAAAGAGGAATACAGTTCACATCAGGAATTCCCAACGGAGCAACGAATTTCTTGTATTCGGCAACAATCTCGTTGAACCGTTCTTCCGAGAAGTCCACCAAGTCCATCTTGTTTACTGCCAATACGACATGCTTGATACCCAACAGAGATACCAGGAAAGTATGGCGGCGTGTCTGTGTAATCACTCCCATACGGGCGTCTACCAGAATAATAGCTAAGTTAGCCGTAGATCCGCCGGTGATCATATTACGAGTATACTGCTCATGTCCCGGAGTATCCGCAATAATAAACTTACGGCCGTTGGTAGAAAAATAACGATAAGCCACATCAATCGTAATACCCTGTTCCCGTTCGGCTTTCAAACCATCGAGCAACAATGCGTAGTCTATATGCTCACCCGCATTTCCTACACGTTTGCTATCACGCTCCAACGCATCCAACTGGTCTTCGTACAATTTCTTACTGTCAAACAACAAACGTCCGATCAGCGTTGATTTCCCATCATCAACCGAACCGGCGGTCAACAGTCTCAGCAAGTCTTTCTGCTCATCCTTATCCAGAAAAGCCTTTATATCTAATTTATTATCTGCCATCACTTGTTACAATTAAAAGTATCCTTCACGTTTCTTCTGCTCCATACTCGCATCCTGGTCGAAGTCAATCACGCGAGTTGTCCGCTCACTCTTAGTAGTAGTCATCATTTCTTCCACAATCTCCTCAATTGTTGAAGCTCCGCTTTCTACAGCACCCGTCAATGGCCAACAACCCAGTGTACGGAAACGGACCATCTTCATTTCAATCTGATCACGGTATTTTTCCGGCAAGCGGTCATCATCCGCCATAATCAGATTACCATCCATTTGTACTACCGGACGTTCCTTTGCATAATACAACGGGACAATCGGAATATTCTCCAGCCGAATGTACTGCCAGATATCCAACTCTGTCCAGTTACTCAACGGGAATACGCGAATACTTTCCCCCTTGTGTACACGGGCATTATAAATATCCCACAATTCAGGGCGCTGGTTTTTCGGATCCCACTGATGGAACTTATCCCGGAAAGAGAAAATACGTTCTTTCGCACGTGATTTCTCTTCATCACGACGGGCTCCCCCGAACGCTGCATCAAACTTATACTTATCCAGAGCCCGAAGCAATGCCTGTGTCTTCATCAGGTCAGTGTGTACTTTGCTTCCATGCGTAAAAGGTCCCACCCCTGCATTGAAAGCTTCCATATTACTTTCTACAATCAGATTCCATCCATATTTCTTAGCATATTCGTCACGGAACTGAATCATCTCCTTGAACTTCCATTTCGAATCGATATGCATCAAAGGGAATGGTACTTTACCCGGATAAAACGCTTTTTCCGCCAAACGTACCATCACCGAAGAATCCTTTCCGATACTGTAAAGCATCACCGGATTCTCAAATTCCGCCGCCACCTCGCGGATGATATGAATAGACTCTGCTTCGAGTTCTTTCAAGTGGCTTAATTTATATTCTTCCATTTATTTTAAAAGTTATGAATTACGAATTATGAATTTGCCGACAACCGCATACTAATTCTTCATTCCCAATTCTTCATTCTTCATTTCACATTCTTCACTTTAGGTAAAATCAGCTCCAGCAAACGATTCACAGATTCTTCCAGACTTAGTTTAGAAGTATCCAACGACAAAGCCGGATGTTCCGGTATCTCAAAAGGCGCAGAGATTCCCGTAAAATTCTTTATTTCTCCTTTGCGGGCTTTCGCATACAAGCCCTTTACATCGCGTCTCTCACACTCCTCCAACGGGGTACTTACGAAAATTTCCAGAAAATCATCCTTTCCGATTATATTCGCTGCCATTTCGCGAATATCATTATTCGGACTGATAAAAGCAGCAATTGTTATAATACCGCTGTCCAAAAACAACTTTGACACTTCGGCTATACGGCGAATGTTCTCCACCCGGTCGGTTTCCGAAAAGCCCAAATTATTATTAATTCCGCTACGGATATTATCCCCGTCCAGAATACGGCAAAGCAGTCCACGCTTATGCAGTTCGCGTTCCAATGCAATGGCAACTGTACTTTTCCCCGACCCGCTCAGTCCGGTAAACCATATCATGACACTATGCTGTCCCAAAAGCTCTTCTTTGTCTTGCCGTGTCATCATGCGGTCAAATATAGGATATATATGATTCTTTTCTTCCATCTATAAATTAGTTTTATTAAAAGTTCCAGATCATCGGGATCAGAATAACAGAAATTAAGAAGGTTATAATATTTAGCGGTAATCCGATACGCACAAAATCCATAAACTTATAGTTACCGATACCTTGCACAATCAGATTCGTCTGATAACCAATCGGTGTAGAGAAACTGGCAGATGCAGCCATACAAATCACCACAAAGAAAGGTGTCGGGCTGACTCCCATCTGTGCCGAGATCGACAGTGCCAAAGGAAACGCCAAAGCCGCCGCTGCATTATTGGTTATCAACTCCGTAAACAGATTTGTGATAATAAATAGCATTGCAAGCAACACGTGCGGACCGTAATCATCACTTAACCCAATGATGAACTTAGCAACGCAATCCGCCACTCCCGAATTTACCATCGCCTTACTGATCGCAAAAGCACAAGCAATCGTAATCAGGATATCCCACGAAATGTATTTAGTATATTTGCGGGCAGGAAACAGATTTGTCCATGCCATAATAATAGTAGTAATAGAAACAAAGAAGAACATATCCAGTTTGATATCCGGAAACATTTCCCTCACAATAGGAAGCTCACCCACTGTTGCACCTACAATCATCAACACCAAAAGAAACAAAGCAAACCAACGTTTTTTCTTTCCGGCAGTATCAGGGTCACTTCCATTTGTCAATAGCACGAATACGGAAGATTCTCCCCATGTCGGAATAAACGTATCATCAGCCATCACAACCAGAGTATCTCCTTCATGAAGCACTATATCTTCCAGATTCGTAACAAAACGTTGCCCGTTACGTGTCTTTATCTCCTTCACTTCCGCCCCATAATGGCGTTGGAAATTAAAATCCTTCAGTTTCTTATTAATACCGGGAAAACGCGCACCCAATACTGCCTCTACCCGGTGTAGCTTCTCCCCTTCCTCTACTTCCTCATCCGGTACCGCCGTATCCGGGCGTGCATCCGGCAACAGACGCTTCGAGAAAACAAACAGATAAATAATGCCGGCAATGGCTATAAAGATTCCTACCTTTCCAAGTTCAAACATTGAGAAGCCTTCGAACCCGGCATCCAATATCATACCATGTACCACCAGATTAGTAGAGGTACCGATCAGCGTACAAATACCCCCCAGAATAGTGACATAAGAAAGAGGTATCAAGAATTTTGTAGCAGGAAGCTTCACCGCATTAGCCCAATGCTTGATAATAGGAGCAAAGATAACCACGACAGGAGTATTATTCAAGAAAGCGGAAATGAACGCTACCGAAGGTAAAAGACGCAACTGTGCCTTAAACACCGTTGTCTTCCCCTGAGGCAACAGTTTCTTTATCACCTGTCCCAGCGTACCCGACTGTCGGATCCCTTCACTCACCAGAAATAGCAAAGCAACAGTTATCATACCTTTGTTGCTAAAGCCTTCAAGCATCTCTTTGGGAGTCAGAATACCGGCACACAAAAATAATACCACTACTGAAAAAAGTATCATACCCGGACGCATCTTATCTGCAACCAAGGCAGCTACCATTCCTAATAGGGCCAATAGTACAAATACAATTTCAAATGTCATATAAACATCAATTAGTGTTCTCTCTTGGGCTCAACAATAAACCAAGGATTCAATAAGTCCTCCTTATTATATCGTAACGGTTCATCCTTTCCGGCTTGATACACTTCCATTCCGGCAGCACGTGCAATCGCATGTCCGGCAGCCGTATCCCACTCCATAGTCGGAGCAAAGCGCGGATACACGTCAGCCTCTCCTTCCGCCACCAGACAGATCTTCATAGAACTTCCACGCGATATCAACTCAATGCCACCGCGTTTCTTTTTCCTCAGGTCTGCAATATATTCTTCCGTTTCAGGCGACAAGTGCGAACGGGAAGCAACGACTATGAAATGATCACGAGGATCATCCAAAGGCAACCGTTCCGAATCTTCGATCATCTGTTTCAATGTCACCGTATCATCTTCCAGACCGACAAGACCGGAGCACTTATATGCTCCCACACCCTCAACCGCAAAATAGAGTATTCTCTTTACAGGCACATAAATAACCCCTATCACAGGCACCGAGTCTTGCACCAAAGCAATATTTACAGTAAATTCTCCATTACGCTTGATAAATTCCTTTGTACCATCCAAAGGATCCACAATCCATAACGTATCCCATTTACGGCGGACCTCATAATCCAGATGTCTCCCTTCTTCACTAAGGATCGGGAAAGGAGTCTTGCTCAAAACGGCAACAATTGCTTCATGTGCTTTTCTGTCCGCTATTGTCAGTGGAGAATTATCAGCCTTTCTTTCTATTTCAAAATCCGATGCCGGATCCTCATAAATAGACAGTATTTCTTCACTTGCTTTCAATGCCGCATCAATAGCAGCCATTACATATTTTTGTTCCATTTAATTCTTTTATTAAAACCTCATTTCCATCAAGGCTGTGAATTCTCCAAATTAAGAATTGACAAAAGTAAAAACTTTCTTTGCTATAAAAGTTTCCTCACTGACATTTATAACTTCTTTTAGTAGAAAGATAAAAATATCTAAATAGATATTCAACCCTTTCTCAATAAAAAAGCAGTAACTTCCCAGTTACCGCCTTCTTATTTGGAAACAACATTTGTTCTTTCCAAGTATATATTACCAAAAAGAAATCAATAAACACGATACAGCAACCAGGCTCCCTGGAAGTCCGAACGGTCCGGATACTTAGCTTTAAAAGCATCACGGGCTTCAGCTGCTGCAGCTTTATCGGCAAATGAACTTACGATAACACGATACATCGCCTTATCTGCATTGAATGCGATAGTTGACTGATAACCTTGTGCGTCCAACCAGTCTTTCAGACCTTCCGCATTTGCTTTAACGCCAAAACTACCTGCCACTACACTATAATCTTTCAATCCCTCATTGCCGGAAACCACTGTAACTTTTTCCTGGCGAACGCCGGATGTATCTGCCACTTTAGGTGTTGCCACAGGAGCTGCCACTACCGGAGTCACTTCTACCGGAGCTTCCACCTGCGGTTCCGCCAATTCCTGCTGTTTTGCTTTCTCGTAAGCTTTCTTATAGGCGCTTTCGCTGGATTTACAAGATGCAAAAGCCAGCACCAAGCATACTCCCATTCCCAATACGACTAATTTTTTCATAATCCTATATTCATGTTTTAATTAATAATTCTATATCCTTGTCCATCTACATTTAGTTTCGGGCAACAAAATAATAGAAATTTTATCATCCGGCAAAGAAATCCGGCAAAAAAACCTCTATTCCGTCTTTTTCTTGTACGAAATAGTACCCGTAGCCTGATAAGTAGGCATTAAAAGTACTTCCGCAATCTGAATATGCTCGGGAGCCGATGCGGCAAAATAGACAGTCTCGGCAATATCATCTCCCGTCAACGGACGAATCCCTTTGTAAAAATTATCAGCAGCCTCTTTATCTCCACGATAACGTACTACCGTAAAATTTGTTTCCACCATACCCGGCTTAATATTCGTTACTCTCAATGGTGTATCCACCAAGTCAATCCGCAAACCGTCCGACAGAGCTTTTACAGCAGCTTTAGTCGCACAATACACGCTTCCTCCGGGATAAGCGGCATCACCGGCAATGGAACCAATATTGATAACATGTCCGCGTCCGCGTTCCACCATACCGGGTACTACCATGCGTGTCATAGCCAGCAACCCTCTTATATTCGTATCGATCATGATGTCCCACTCATCCAAACTCCCCTCAAACTCCTTATCTACACCAATCACCAGTCCGGCATTGTTGACCAGCACATCAATCGCTTTCCATTCTTCGGGCAAAGATTCCAAAGCTGCAGCAGCCTGCTTCCGGTCACGTACATCAAAAGGAAGTATATATACCCGCACACCATACATCTTTTCCAATTCAGCCTTCAATTCCTCCAACTTCGACACGGTGCGTGCATTCAAAATCAAGTTCCATCCCTCTTTTGCAAACTTACGGGCACAACCTTCACCAATTCCGCTACTGGCACCGGTAATAAAAACAATTTTAGCTTCCATTATGTTTCGATTTACAATATTAGTTGGCAAAAGTACGCCTTAAGTTATATTGGTTAGCCTCGAAAGTCAGTTAAATAAGATTAAACCGAAGAAGAAAAAAAATAAATATAAAACTGAGCACTTTTTTTTCGTTTTCATGAACAACCTTTCAATAAAAATGTTATATTTGTTGTATCATAATCATTTTAAACATTACAAATTATGAAAGGATTGAATGTATTAGCAGCTTTTCTGGGTGGTGCAGCCGTAGGCGCAGCCCTTGGTATTTTATTTGCTCCTGAGAAGGGAGAAGATACTCGTCATAAAATTGCAGAGATTCTCCGTAAGAAAGGTATCAAGCTCAACCGTAATGAGATGGAAAATCTTGTTGACGAGATTGCAGCTGAGATGAAAGGAGAAATAGCAGAGTAAATGAGTAACAACAGACTAAAACAGAGCGACCATGTTTGCAGACGATAAAAGTATTGAGAATTTCCAGCAGTTATTTTTCGAGTTCAAGAAATATTTAGAACTTCAGAAAAAATATACCAAATTAGAATTAACGGAAAAGTTAACCATACTATTCTCAACGTTAATCATGATATTAGTACTTATTATCTTAGGCATGGTAGCCCTGTTTTACCTGCTTTTTGCATTGGCTTACATATTAGAGCCATTGGTCGGTGGTCTCATGGCTAGTTTTGCCATTATTGCCGGTATCAACATTGTCCTAATCTTCCTAGTTATTATTTTCCGCAAGCAGCTCATCATCTCTCCGATGGTGAACTTCCTCGCTAATTTATTTTTAACCGATTCTAAATAAATTATGAGTACACAAACACCACCACAGAAAATTACTTTAGAAGAAATCGCAGAACGTAAAAAGAAACTTCTAAATGAGATTCACGCTCAAAAGAAAGCCATGACTGCCACAACACGCGAGATATTCGCTCCGCTAGCTCCGGCTACCAACAAAGCGGATGCCATTATGCGTTCGTTCAATACAGGCATGGCGATATTCGATGGGGTGGTAATGGGAATCAAGATTATGAAGAAAGTACGGGCGTATTTCAGGAATTTGAGATAAAAGGAAGAAGAAAACGGACAAAGCCCTCTTCTACTTCACGATTAGGAAAGCCAAGACGATACATTCCGAATTCCTCGTCATAACCTTTAATGGTAAGATATCCGCTCTGGTAAATCACCGGGG
>NZ_JACOOB010000022.1:0-30194 GCF_014287315.1 Bacteroides sp. NSJ-39
TGATGCAATTCCGCTTCCAGGTTGTCATGGATTTCTTTCTCCGTTATGCCGCAAATATCTACAAAACGTTCATCCATTGAAATATCCTTCAAGTTATTCAAGTCACTGAATACGCTCACCTTACCAAATTTCGTCACCCCCGTCAGCAAAGCGAACTTGATGCAGCCGTCTTTCGTTTTCAAAGCCCCATAGAAAGGCTTCAAGGTATTCCGGAATTGCTGTTGCAGCTCCTCATTGCCAATCGACTGCAACATCGGCTTGTCATATTCATCCACCAAGATAACCACCCGCTGACCGGTCTTTTCATAAGCACGTTGGATAATACCGGCAAAACGCAGAGAAAATGAGGTCTCTGACGGACGAGTTCCATATTTACTTTCCCAATATTCCAAATTATCATTCAAAATCTTATCCAGACTCTCCGAAGTGTCATACTTCTCGATATTAAGGTCAAGGTGCAAAATAGGATGTTCCATCCAATCTTTTTCAAGTTTCTCCACCGCCAAGCCTGCAAACAGTTCCTTCTTCCCTTGAAAATAGGCTTCCAAAGTAGAGATAAGCAGACTCTTTCCGAAACGTCGCGGACGACTCAGAAAGTAATAACTCCCGGTCTTTACCATCTGATACATCAAGGCTGTCTTATCTATATAGAAATAACCGTCTTGACGGATTTTCTCGAAGTTCTGGATACCAATAGGATATATTTTATTGCTCATACATGCTACAACCTTTTAATTATGCTGCATACAAATATACAGCTTTCATTCTATATTACAAAACTAGCAGTGATTTTAATTCTATGATAGAAAAAACTTTTGGATGAGCTATATTCAGGAACAGAAGTTGCAAGCGTATTTCAATTAGTTTCACTCAATACAGCAAAACCATGAGCAAAACCACGAGGAATAAAGAATTGACGATGATTCTCCTCTGTCAATTCTACCGCTACATGCTGACCATAGGTAGGCGAACCTTTGCGGATATCAACAGCCACATCCAGCACTGCACCCTTTACGCAACGTACTAACTTACTTTGGCTGTAAGGCATAGTTTGAAAATGTAGTCCCCTCATCACTCCATACGAGGACATACTTTCATTATCTTGTACAAACTTAATGGGACGTACCTTTTCGTCAAACTCCCTTTGCGAGAACGATTCGAAGAAACACCCCTTGTCATCCTTAAAAAGACGTGGTTCAATGATTACCACCCCTTCAATATTTGTCTTAACAACTTCCATACAGATTATCTATTCTTATACATATCCTCGTAATAGCTCTCGTAAGCACCACTGGTGATATTATCCATCCACTCCTGATTATCCAGATACCACTGCACCGTCTTCTCAATACCCTCTTCAAACTGCAGACTAGGCTCCCAGCCCAATTCATTCTTCAGTTTCGTAGAGTCAATAGCATAGCGTAAGTCATGTCCCATACGGTCCATTACATAAGTAATCAGTTCCTCGCTGTGTCCTTCAGGATTACCTAGTAATCGGTCCACAGTCTTAATAATCACATGGATAATATCTATATTCTTCCACTCGTTAAAGCCACCGATGTTATATGTATCCGCCACCTTACCCTTATGGAAAATCACATCTATGGCCCTTGCATGATCTACCACGTAGAGCCAGTCGCGCACATTCTCTCCCTTGCCATATACTGGTAACGGTTTGCGGTGGCGAATATTGTTAATAAACAGCGGAATCAGCTTTTCGGGAAACTGATAAGGTCCATAGTTATTCGAACAGTTTGTCACAATAGTCGGCATACCATAAGTATCATGGAAAGCGCGGACAAAGTGATCACTACCCGCTTTCGAAGCCGAATAGGGTGAGTGTGGATTATACTTTGTTGTCTCTTTGAAGAACTCATCGCCATATACTTCGTGTGCAGATATATCCGAAGACTTGCCTTCCGGCTGCGTCAATTCCAATGCTCCATACACCTCATCAGTTGAAATATGATAGAAGCGCTTACCCTCATAGCCTTCCGGAAGATACTCCCAAGTTAACCTGGCAGCTTGTAATAAAGAGAGAGTTCCAAGAACATTAGTACGAGCAAAAGTAAACGGATCTCTGATACTACGATCCACGTGACTTTCGGCAGCTAAATGAATAACCCCATCTATATGATACTGTTTAAAAATCTTCAGCATCATCTCAAAGTCACAAATATCCGCTTTTACAAAAGTGTAGTTTGGTTTATTCTCTACATCTTTTAAGTTAGCCAGATTTCCCGCATAAGTCAACTTGTCCAAATTGATAATATGGTAATCGGGATACTTGTTCACAAACAAACGTACCACATGACTGCCTATAAATCCGGCTCCACCGGTAATGATAATATTTCTTTTATTCATAAATTACTCTTTCCTGTACGTTCCACTTCCTCTACTACCTGCAACAAATACTGCCCATATTGATTCTTCAGCATCGGTTGGGCCAACTCACGCATCTTGTTAGCATCAATCCAACCTTGTCTAAACGCTATACCTTCCAGACAAGCCACTTTCAGTCCCTGCCGTTTTTCAATCACCTCAATAAAAGTCGATGCTTCACTCAACGAGTCGTGTGTACCCGTATCCAACCAAGCAAAGCCACGTCCCAGTGTCTGTACTTTCAACTCACTATCCTCCAGAAATCGCTGGTTCACAGTGGTAATCTCCAATTCTCCACGAGCTGACGGTTTAATGTGCTTCGCTACATCTACCACTTTATTAGGATAGAAATAAAGCCCTACTACCGCATAATTCGATTTTGGCTGTACAGGTTTTTCCTCAATGCTTAAGCAATTACCCTCGTCATCAAACTCCGCCACACCATAGCGTTCCGGATCACTTACCCAATAACCAAACACGGTAGCTTTTTGCTCCTTTTCTGCCATGTATACCGCCTCTTTCAACATGGTACTAAAGCCATTACCATGAAAGATGTTATCACCTAACACCAAACAGACCGAATCACTACCAATAAAATCCTCACCAATGATAAAGGCCTGTGCCAATCCATCAGGTGACGGTTGTTCTGCATATTCAAACCTCACGCCATAATCACTACCATCACCCAGCAAGCGCTTAAATCCCGGCAAGTCATGTGGAGTAGAGATAATCAATATCTCACGAATACCCGCCAACATCAAAACCGAAATAGGATAATAAATCATCGGTTTATCAAAAATAGGAATCAGCTGTTTGCTAATGCCTTTGGTAATAGGATACAAACGCGTACCGCTACCACCAGCTAAAACAATACCTTTCATGTCATTGTATAGTCTATTTCTTTTTACACTCCATTAGATAGTCATTAGCGTTTTAACAATGCTAACACAAACTGCGGCACTTTCCATGCCATTTTCTCCAACTTCGTCAAAGTAGGAGCCATACCGTGCGAAGCATATACCCGTATATCCTCATCCCACATTTTTTTACGCCTAGCACTATCAGTAGAAAGTCCCCCCATACGCATCTTTACAATATACTCTCCCAAATAAGTTGTCGTGAGTCCTCCCGTAATAAGATAGCGTAACAATAAATCGCTATCTGCTGCTATTTTATAGCTTTCGTTATAGAGCCCTAAACGGTTTACCACCTCACGACGAATATAACAGGTAGGATGCAGTGGTAACCAACCGTGACGTACTTTCCAAAGTCGATAACTACCTCCAATCCAATTACGTACCACTTTATCTGTATTATTAGGATTCACAAAAAGCCCATCTCCATACAAGAAGTCAGCTCGAGTGATTTTCATACGTTCCGCAATACGGCTTACCACCCCATTATCATAGAAGAAATCATCCGAATGCAGCAATCCGATTACATCACCTGTAGCCACACGAATTCCCTTATTAATGGCTTCATACATTCCATGATCAGGCTCCGAGATAATAGTTGAGATACGATCTTCATATTCCCTAACAATCTCTAACGAACCATCCGTACTCGCCCCATCTACAACAATAAATTCTATATTATTATAGTCCTGTGCCAAGACACTCTCTATGGCATCACGAATCGTCGCTGCACGATTAAAACATGACGTTATTATAGATACTTTCATAAGATTCTATTTTTGAACTCGCTAATTATTGTCATCTCGAAAACCACTCCTGCAGTTTCTTCTCAATCAGTTTCTGTGCGTTTCCTTTCCCTATTTGCTTAAACTCAAAAGTTTTTGCCTGTTCCATTTTTGCGGCAAGATCCCTCTCGTCAAATACCCCTAGTACACAGCCCAAAGTATCCAATTTTCTAATTAATTGAAACTGGTCATGGATATGCTCTACCTTGTCATATCTTGGTATCACAACTATTCTTTTCCTCAATTCCATCGCTTCCGATATTGCTCCCCAGCCACCTTGAAGTATTAATATATCAGCTCTAGAAATATACTCCTTCATCTGCTCCTTTGTACAAAATTTAAAAGCTTTCGCATGTTTGTAGGGATAATCCGTATATCCAGTTTGTACTATTACCTCTTCCTTAGTTATAGCTGCCCATTCATCCACGGCTTTTGCCATACGATTGAAGGCTATGTTCATTGTACCTAAACTAGCAAAAATCATAAAACACCACAACAAATTGAATTAGGGAATAATTGCCGCATCTCTTCCCATTGGACCAAAAACAGATCACTATACCGTTCTATCCATACGGGAGTTTTAGAAGCATGTGTCACATCAGCAGCCGAATTAACAAATATCACTTTTGTCCCCAACAGTTTTTTTGCGAAAAAAACCGTAGGTACTGTCACGCCAGCTCCTGTAGTAATGATTACATCTGGGCGTTTCACCAGCACCCAGAATATTGCTTGCAAACAGTTCACTATCAGTGTCCATTTCTTTGCTGGTTGAAAATTCACTAAAAATACATGTTCCTTGTCTGCCATAAAAGCTTTAGTTGATGTCGTTTTTAAGGTAAGCCAATAGCAATCCCATTGCTCGGGAATAGCACCGATAGCCAATTGTAGCTCACGTAAATGCCCGCCTGCCGAACAAGCTAAACAGATTTTAGGAGATTTATGCAACATAAGAGCCACCATAATAATGATTATTCACCATAAATATTTCTTTCTTTTATAAATCTTGCAGGATTACCTGCATAAATGCCAAAATCAGTAGTATTTTTGGTAAGTACTGCGCCAGCACCAACAACCGAATATCGACAAAGATGTAATCCTGGCAGAATTATGGCTCTTGCTCCAATAAACACATCATTGTCAATAACCACATCACCTACAACCAGAGGTAATTTATTATCAGATAAATCATGGGATCCATTACAGATATAAGCATACTGCGCTATGGTTACTCTCTCTTTTATAATAACAGGTCCCAAATTATATATTTCGCTTCGAGTCGCTATACAAGACCTATCTCCTACGGTTAAAAGCCATGGGGCATATATACGGGCAGTAGGCGCAATAAAAGGATGACCACTAATATGTGCCCCAAACAACTTCAATAGAAATATATGCCACCGATAAAAAGGCTTTGGCAGCCACCTTACAAAAAGCGTCCAAACCACTTCCCATATACGAATCATGATTGCTTCTTTCTTTGGCCATGGGCTAGAATACGCATCACGTTGGTTTTTATTTTTATGATAAAGCTTACTCACCACCTAATACTTTTTTAAAAATACTCATATACATATCAGACACTCTACTCACACTAAAACCTGCAGACTTTTTAATTGCTTTCGCTGACATTTCTGAATACATTTTTTCATCTGATAATAAGCGCATTAAACAATTAGCTAACAATTCATCACATCGTACATCAGTATGATCAAAGACCAATCCGTTCTCATTATCCACTATAAAGTCCTTAAAACAATCTAAATTCGAAACAATAGGAACCAATCCTAATCCCATTGCCTCAAGAGGGGCTACACCGAATGTCTCACCTAATCCAGCTATAGAAGGATAGCAAAAAATATCACCTTTACGTATTTCTTTTGCCAACAAACTAGGTGAGAAAATAGGTTCCACCCATGTTATCCTGTATCCTCTTACCAAAGATTCTAAATAATCTACATAGTCTTCACCACTACCTCCGTCTTCTATTTTCGTTGCACCAATTATCCGTAATCCAACAGATCCCCCCACCTCATGGAGTCTTGTCACTGCTTTTACTAATATATCCAGTCCCTTTTCTCTATGTACTCTGCCAGAATAAACCACTTCCGGACTATCTGAAAGAGTTTTTACCATGTGTTCATTACAGAATATATGAGTATCAATCGGATTGGGTATGACACAAGCCCTAGATTTCATACTCGGACTCTGTTCTATTAATGCATTGTAAACTGCAGTTGACACACATGCCAAACTACTCATAGCAAAATACGCCCCCATCTGTTTCTTCGGAAATCGGGCCACATTATATAAAGCCCTACGATACTTCCATTTAAATAATAGACAAAGAATAGGGCTCCATATTGAATTAAGCACAAGCATATCACATTTAGGCATTTTACTTAATGCCTTTATTGAAAAAACAAAATCCAGAACAAAGTCCTTTACCCAAGATCCAGTTCTTTCATAGCCATGCAGAAGAAGATTATCATCCATAGAACTCTCTTTTAGTGGTTTCTTAGATATAAAGATGACTTGATGTCCCTTATTTCTCATATCTGTACCGATAGAGTACCATAATTTTTCCACTGCTCCAATAGCATATGGGGGTAGACAGCCAAAAGGCCCTGTTATTATATTTACTTTCATGTCAGCTCAATGATATTATGCAGCATCAAGCCGACTGATTATATTAAATGAGAGATAAGGGTTTACCCCCCCCCCCCCGATAACATTTGTTAACACTCTTTTCTTTATAAACTTTGCCGGATTCCCACCAACCACAGTCCATGACTCAACATCCTTAACCACTACCGCACGAGCTGCACAAACAGCACCTTCACTAACAGTTACTCCTTGCCCAATAAAAGCTTCTGCACACACCCAAGCCCTGTCTTCAATCACAATAGAAGCATCGGTTTGATGATGATGTGGATCTGATATATCGTGCCCTGCTGTACAAAGAAAAGCCCGTTGACTCACAGTAGCATTGCGCCCTATATGAATAGATGCTGCATTATAGCAGTCTACTCCTTCAGCCAAACAAGCGTAATCATCCATTGTCAGTAACCAAGGCTGAAACACCTTTGTAGTAGCATAGACTACTGCCGTAGGTGCAATCTTTGCCCCAAAAGCACGAAGCAGCATACGTTTCCATCCCATTGCCATAGAGCGAGGAAACGGACGGGCAAGACAAGTCCAAACCATACTCCATATCAATCTGCGAAGCTTATTCCTCTTCGAATATGGAGTTTTAAATCCCATCAAATCCTTTTTCATAAAATTGATTTATACATTTCCACAAATTCCTCTGCCACCTTACGTGCCGAATACTTCTCCTCTACCAATTTACGACCGTTACGTCCCATCATCTCCAGCTCATTTTCAGTAAGCGATAAAAAGTTACGAAGTGCTTGTACGGTTGCCTCTGTACCTACCTCCGTCCACCAGCCACACCGCCGACTTTCTAACTCACTCCATGGTGTGCCCATTGTAGTTACCACAGGCGTACCACTAGCCAATGCCTCTGCCACCACAATACCAAAATTCTCGCTGTGTGTAGGTAATATAAAAAGATCCGCTTGGCGGAACAATTCCCATTTACGATTGCCGTATACACCACCTTCAAAACTTATCAGCTGGGATATATCCAAGCGTGTAGCCATTTGTTTCAGCTCCTCAATGTATGTAGTATCCCCTTCTCCGGCAATACGTACCACATAGGCTTGCATCTGCCATTTGAGCTGCGCCACCGCCTCGATTAAGAAGTTAATCCCCTTCTTCATATGCACACGGCTCAAGAAAAGAATCTCCTTGTTTCGTTTCCACGTAGGTTTTACCCTAATACTATCCACATCAATGCCATTAGCTATAATATATATCTTATCATTGTAACCTAGCTTCAGCAGATTCTCCTTTTCGCTTTCCGCCGTGGCATGAATAATATCAGCCTGTTTTACCGCCTCCTTCTGATAGAGCAATAGAGCAGGAACCTTTTTTGTCCAATAATGACGTTTCAATATCCAAGGCTCCAACATTCCATGAGGTGTAAGTACTACCTTATAGCCAAGAGTCTGTGCCCACTTCTGCGTAAAAGCACAAGCAGGCATCCAGCAACAATTCACATGTACTACATCTGGACATACCTCATTTAAGAGAGCTTCAAACTGACGTTTCATCTTTCTAAACTGTTTGAAGTGAGATACATAGTACACCTTGCAGTTATCCATCACCACAGGATTCTCACTCGCATGGCTCACCACATGGAGTTCCACCAATTTACCCAACTCCTTAGTTAGCAACTGCATATAGGCAGCAGTACCACCCGATGCACGGTCTAAACTAGGAATATAATGTAATACTTTCATCTATTTCAAATTTTGAGTAGTTTTACTTTGATGTAAATTATAATACAGCCATCGCTTTATCAACCATGTTTTTAGGAAGTAGCGTAGCCGCCAAAAGTTTGGCGTTCTCACCCATCTTTACCAACTTATCATCTGGGATATGAGTAATTACCTCTACACACTCTTCCATTGACTCGAATGTTCTCCCATTCTCATCATTTTGAATATAGCTATATTCTACACATTGCAAAGTCTCCTCCGATCGTTTGAAAGTAAAAATTGGCAAGCCATACCCCATCGCCTCTACAATAGATAATCCCACCCATCCCGGCTGAAAATAGATATCAGATATTGTAAAAAGCTCCCTTTTTATCTCTGCATCATATACAGCTCCAAAATCGTACACATTAGTATAAATTGAAAAATCTGGTTTATTCGCTCCGTCACCAATAATGATAAATCCAAAACGCTTTTTATCCAACCGTTTGACGGTTTCTATAAATAAATCTACTCGTCGATAAGACGAAGTAAATCGAGCACAAAATATGAGTATTCGCTCCTCCTTAATAGCATACTTCTCTTTTAAGTCCATTATCTCGCAAGCAGGCCGATACTTTACAATCTCCTCCATGCCTGTAATGGTATTGTTCAGAGCTACAATTTTTTTCTTTGGAAATACAGATTGCCATTGTTTCTCCTCTTTCGGCATATATACCCATACACCATCAGCCAAAGCTATCATCCACTTCAATTTCCAATCTGGATTCTTCTCCTCCATCAGATAGCGCTTCACCGAGATTCCTTGCCCATAGAGGATAATTTTCTTCCGATGAATAAACTTAGTAAACAAGAATAACCATGTAGTAAGATGTGCAAAATGTAACATCAGCACCAATGTATCATATTTCTTCGACAACAGAGGTTTAGGATTATACCACAAAAATCCCTGTAATGTTTTATTCGCAATAGGCATTAGCTCATCCGTATTTATTTTAAAACCGTTTTTTTTCGCGTCAGCTACAGAGTTATATATATAAATATCAGAGCATTCACACCGTTGGCGTAATAAAGTAAAAAACTCATCCCGATAGTGCGGAACTTCTGGTTGGAGTATCGCAATTCTTTTCTTATTCATTTATATGATTTATTACAATAATTTTTTTAAGACATTCCGATAAATGCCGTTGCCCTTTTTCATTCAAATGAATAACATCTCTATACATATCCACAGTCTCTCCCATCGCTAATCCTGTGTAACAAGATACTCCCGCTTCTTGAGCCCAACTAATAATTTGTTTTCCCATTTCATTGTATTCTCCTCTATACACCTCACCTTGTTCAGCATGCAAATAGATATAAAAAGGTATAGCCACTGAGTCAGCTATGGTCTTGAGTTTATAAAAACCAGGATTAAACATCATAGATTTAGGAGCAACAGAAGCATTTTCTATGTGCTCAACAATCACTTTATCAGGATCTAGCCTCGGAATATCTTGTATAAAATAACCTTTAATACAAGGTAGTAGATACCTATCCATTAACTCCCAGACTGCCATTTTATACTGTCTGACTGGATAGTTAGGATATTTTCCCACTACAGCAATATGCGACATTATATCCCGAGCATCATGACTGCTACACACCAATACCATAGCACTAGCACCAAATGTTCCTTTTTCCTTGAGATAGGCAGCACAATTATCAGGTCCCCAGCTACCTGCTGAAATATTAAGCATTTGCATTCCAGTTTCTTTGCTAAACAAAGTGGTAGCTATGGAATCTTGGTCGATCATAGTACCTCCAAAAATGACTGAATCACCCAGTCCCAATACTCTAACCTTCGTACTGTCAGGATTACTATCATTTCGTTGCGAATAAGCGTTATAACGCGAATGTGCCCCAAAACGATACCGTTCTTGATTGGGTTGTGCTATATATTCGTATGAATCACTGTGTTGATAGAGTAGTGCATCACAAAAACCAAAGACATAGCGTAACAACACCTCCACAGAAAGCAAAAAGCCAACTATAATCAGTAGAGTAAAAAAAAGCTTCCTCATTCATTCCTATATAAATCAATTTTATTCATCAATTCATCCGATACGCCTGTCTCCACTTTTCTACAAAACATTTTTTCCGAAATAAGTAACTTATCATAATCTTTTTCTTTATAAACGGAAATACCACCATTATACTCTATATAATGTAGGGGAGTTAAACCTACTAATCCCGGATAGTTCTTCTCCGTATAGAGCAAAGCATTCTTTCCAAAAGGTGAATTAAACACCAGCGTATGCAGCATCATCTCATCGGGAGCAAAGGTATACTTAAAATATGTTCTTATTTGTTTACCATTTATCCGGTAATAGTCCAGCACATATTGCAAACACTCCCTCGAAAGTGCCCACCACGATGAACCTTCATAAACCGGCATCCCGTTGAAGTGATTACGATGTTTAAAAAAGAAAAGCCGTGTAATCCGTCGCATCCCGCCACAAAGTAGATGCTTTAATTGAGGATTACCAATCTTACTGTCCCTAAAAAAATGGTATGCCTTTATTCTTTCGGGCATCTTGCGAGGCTCCTTCAATTCAGATAGATTAAGAGCCATAATACATTCTTTATTTCTATGTTCTTTAAAGTAACTCAATATCTGGGAATTCGGCCATATTGGATAATCTAAACCCGAAATATACACAAAACGATCATACTCTTTTTTAGACTCCATAGCCCTTTTTATTAAAACTAAAATGGCTTCACATTGTGAGTACCCCCCCAATTAATATTTATTAATTTAGACACATTTAACTCAAGTGCATTTTGTGGAGCCTGTACATCTTTTGGAGGTATTGTTGACTTCTGGTCTAAATGAACAAAGAATCCCGTTTGCTGATGATAGGTTAAAGCCTTTATTAACCTATTGAGTTGTGTACAGTCAGTATGTGCACAAATAAGATAAGCTATTTTCATTCAATACTATATTTACGATATTTCCTATAATCATCGAGTACACTCACTGTGAGCCAATACACAAAACAGAGATACCAACCTCCTTGAAACACATAGGCCTCGAAGAGAGTGTGTAAACTCATAAAGATAAATAAGGCGTAATAAAGTGCTATTTCTTTATTCTCACGAAGGTAACGTAAAGGTAGTATAGCACGCTTCACAAGTAGAATAGCTAATATAAGACCTAACAATCCAGCTTGCGACAGAATAGAAAGCCATCCTGAGCCTGTTTCGGCACGACCTACTTGTTTCTCTGCACCAATTCCTGTAGCTGAAAAGCCTATACCCCATAATGGAGAAGTAGTAAACTCTTCTACTCTTGCCATCCACAATGAACCACGGGAGTTGTCTGTTAAACTTTTAACCTCTTTCTTATTCTGCATACGTGTTGCCCCTTCCACGAACTTTGGCATCAAGAATACTGATATCACAGCAATAAAAGCTACTATACCAAAGGCACGGGTGAGATTTTGATTAATCAAATAAACAAGCAACAATGCTGCTCCTACTGAGATTCCCAAAGCTGATCGAGAAGCCCCCCATATAGTTACCATCACAGAGACATAAATCAAAGGTAACATCATCAGTGACCATATTACCCCCTTTCTCTGCCAAATTAGAATCATCTGATAGACAAAAAAAATAGTTGCAATAGCACAGGCTGCACTGAGCCACATAGGGTGAACAGTAAAACCTGAAAAATCAAGAGTAAACGTTTCTCCCAAATGCCTCCAGTTATATAATTGATAATTGATACCCTTCACATGTGCATAATAATTAATTGGTGCCGTAAGCGCAAAGCCCCACATAAAACAGCGCAACATCCTCACTTTAAACCTATAGAATTTAAAGGAAGAAAACATCAATGTACCAATAAACACTAGTGCAAACTGAGCTACACGTAAAGTTAGCGTAAGGTTAACAGTAGATGAGAACACTACGACTACCAACATGCCTATTGCTAGTTTTGCACGTTTCCCTTTACCACTACCGTATTGTTGCGCTAAGATGAACATAACCAATAAGATGATATAGTATCCCCACGATGGCAAGTCAGGATATAAATTGGAGAAGAGACAAACTGTCAAGAATATCTCCAATTTGTAACTAACTAACTTTTTTTTTATTTCCGAAATCGATAAAGTCATATTTATATCATTATTTCGATTCCTCTATCCCTGCTTTCAGTGCTTCCAGCATACCTCGTCCATACTTCAAATCAGGTTCCATATAGTTACCCTCTCCCCACTCGTTCCATGCTTTAATCAATACTACTTGCTCTTCTTTAGGCTTGTGTTTTACCAATGCAATCACACGCTTTACCAAGCCTTTGAAATATTGGGGCTGACAATTATAGAAAAGTGTACCGTTATTGCCCGAACGTGGCGTATGGTCCCAGTTTGGCGAAATTACCGGTATCTCACATACATCCTTCGAAGTTTCGCCTACCATATACTTCACCGCATCCTTATAAGCATATTTATCCGGACCCGGCCAGATGCGTTTACGCAGCTCTATCAGAACTTTTTTATAGAGAGGAAGCATATGGTGAATGTTCATAAACGAGTCATTGTACACCGCATTATACCCCCAATCCAGTATTTCTTTTTTACGACGACCTTTGTCGGTTTTACCCACAAAGTAGAACCCTTCAAGCCCATTCTCTTTAGCCATCTTTTGCCATAATTCCATAAATCGTTTGAGGGAAGGGTTATCCAATGGATTATATACCATAAAGAGGAGTTTTCCATTAACCTTGATATAACGATTATCCTTAAATGCAGGCAACATAGTATTGAAATGAAGAATAAAATCCTCATCACCAGGATAGGTTTGCTCCATGAGCATCTCTTGCGTACCATTTTTGTCAAACTGTTTTTTTGCCCACGAATGATTGGCCCACGCTAAGCAGAAAGGGAAATCCGGCTTTCCATAAGCCACAACTTCATCAAATGGACGTTGTAACAAACGCCTTCCATTTCCAAACCAATAATGCCAATAACAAAAGCCTTCAATCCCATACTCACGAGCCATCCTAGCCTGTGCTTCCCGACTTTCTGAAAGTCGGAGGTCATAAAAGCCTAAATCTGCAGGTATTTTAGGTTGATAATGTCCCCTATAGAGTTTCTTTGCTCTCACGACATTCGTCCATTCTGTAAAACCGGCTCCCCACCACTCATCATTTTCTTTAGTAGGATGATATTGAGGCAAATAAAATGCGATAAACCGTGCCATATTATTTGTTAACTAATTTCTTGTAGCAGTTAATAAGCTCAATAGCTATTTTCTCAGGATTATGCCTTTCCATAGCATGAGTACGACTATTTTCAGAAAACATCATAAGCTTTTCCTTGTCATAAGCAATAGAGACTATTGCATTTGCCATTTGATAAGGATCATTGGCTGGAAAAAGCAACCCATCTATTTTATCCCGTACAAGGGTAGATATTCCCCCTACGTTTGTCGAGATAACAGGCACTCCGAGAATTTGTGCTTCACATATAGAATTAGGACTATTCTCTATGTATGCAGTATGCACGTAAATAGTGGAATTGCACAATAAATCTATCATCTTATCAGGATAAAGTATGCCTAGAAGATTTACATTATTAGCTTTGATTTTTTTCTTTTCTTTATATTCTACCATCATTCTGAATTCGTTAGGCATCTTGCCTACTACATTCCACTCAAAATCCACATTAAGTTTTTTTAGAATAGATGCAATCTTCAGGATAACATCAATGCCCTTATATAAAGTAGAGCACCCCACTGTTACTATTTTTATTTTCTTATCAATCTGATATGACCATTTTTTATCAGTCTCTATAAATGCCTCTCTCAAAGCTTCGTCTACATGAAAATATCTTCGCCCCGGATGAAAAACATTAGAGATGGCATAGTCCCAGTCTGTTCGTCCCATATAGTTACTTACACATTCCCAGGTTCTTTTCTCCATTTGCTCTCTTGTCTCATTTTTCATACATTGCGACCAATGCAATACGTATCTCAACAGATTCCCTTTCATTGCTGCTACATAAGTAGCACCATTATATTTTGGAGGATATTGCGCATTGTAAATAGGAATTAATGCCCCCTGAATATGTACAACAACAGGAATATTTGTCTCTCTTGCAATCAACCCGAAAGGCCACTCCGTACCAAAAACCTGAATCACATCAGGCTTATATTGTTTTACTACTTTTTTAGCTTCTGCTACAAGTTTTTCTGCCTCGACATCCCAAGTGAAAAAGTTCTTTAATTTTTCACCACTATTAAAATTTATGTCAATAGGCACATAAGTTACCCCATCTATATTTTTCACTTCTCCTTTTCCTTTAAAAGCAATTACAAGTTCAATCTGCGTATATTTCATTACTATAGATTGAAGACTGTCCTGCCAACCGCCTAATACTCCGGACGTACAAGAATTATATCTTGAAGGGGCGTTTAAATTAAACCATAATATTCTCATATCTTTCTATCTATTACTTATCACTTGTGCAGGAGAACCAACAACTGTTGTTTTTGCTTCCACATTTTTCGTCACTACACTGTTGGCACCAATCACTGCACCTTGACCAATACACACTCCAGAAAGAATCACAACATTATCACCAATCCAAACATTATCTTCTATTCTTATTGGACCTTTAGTAGTTAAAGGTCGATCTTTTGGTGCAATATCAAGATTAGTTCTATCACCATGACTATTATCCGAAATAAGTACATAACGACCTGTAAGCACATTATTCCCAATAGTAATATCCGTTATTGCCGTAATGTGGGTATATTCTCCTATATGACAATTATCGCCAATAATTATAGACGGAGAATAAGCTTTACTGTTCTCTCTTTGCATCTTATATTCTGGCCAAGCTGTAATAAGAGCATATTTACCGATAACTGTCCCTTTACCTATTGAAATACATTTTTCTCCTCCTGTCCCAATTGGAAAGTTAATAAAACCTTCCATTCTTCTAAATTGGCGTTTCTTCCAACCTGAATAAACAAGTGAACGAACAAAACTTACTATCCAAGATACTTTCGGAGAATATATAAAAGAAGCAAGATAGCCAAGATATACAAGAAAACGTTTCATAACACTTTTACACTATTAACTCTCAATTTCATTTCTATCAAAAAACGTTGAATGATGTGATTTTGTGAGCGATTAAAATGCTCATGCCAAAGAAACATTTTCATAGACCGCTTCGATTCACCTTTTGTCCATATAGCATCTCCTCTCTTGTGTTTTGCATTATATTCATAAAACGATTTACTCCAATAATGATTACATTGAATATCAGCCTCCTGACCTCCATGACGATGAATTTCCCAATGATTAATAAAGTAACCAAACATATTAATTGGAGGAATAGAAAAGCCATGAAACCTTACATTGAATTTATGCATCATTGATGTGAAGAAACATTCTATATCATAATCAGTATTATATATAATCTTTGTTGCAGATGCAAACTTATCCCAACTATTAGTATATTGTTCTATAACAAGTTTATTTTTATCAAACTCTAAAAGACCTGATGTTCCGAACATTTTCCAATATATCGCATAAAGTGGATATTTATGATGTTTCTCCAACCATTGTTTGAGATTTGTATCCCTTATAGGACAGATAAACTCGTCCAAATCAAGAAAAGAACACCAATTCGTTTCGTGGCGATAGTGTTCATACCAATGTTTATAGGCTGAAATTTGCCCTGGAATATCCGGCCATTCATTGATTGTTACTATACCATTATCAATATAAGGTTGTATCACAAACATAAAATCATCTTCAGAGTTGTTATTGTAGAGATAAAAATGGTCAACTCCCACAAGCAGATAATACTCAATCCACTCTTTAAGATATGGTGCTTCATTCTTAAAAATAGAACAAACACTCAAAGTGTATTTCTTAGGTTTGTTACTATGACGTATAGTAGTAAACAGTAATTTATAAAAACAATCCATTCCTACTAATAATATATATTGTATCCAATATTTTAAATTGTGCTTTCTCGGAACATTGAAAGCAAAAACTTTATTTTCTATTACAGGAGATTTCATATGTTTTGTTACCAATGTTTATTAAATACTCTTTAATCTGCCATTTGGCGTTAGATTACCTCTTCTTACTTCAATTATAACATGTAATATACTTCTATAAGTTTATCCGCAACAGCAGAAAGCGAATACTCCTTTATTATACGTTCACGGAGTTTAGGCTGATAAGTCTTTCCATTCAATAAGTTCATACATGCCTGTCCGATCGCGTCTACATCATACGGATTAACAATCTCTGCCATGCCATCATAATATTCCTTAGGTCCCCCTATTTCTGTGATAACAATATCAGCTCCATACAAGGCAGCATCAACGGCAACAATCCCAACCCCCTCGCTAATACTTGGCAATGCAAAAACCTTTGCTTTTCGATAGAGATCTAGTTTTTGTTCTTCGCTGATAAATCCCAAAAGTTCAATATTTGGTGAATTATTCACTATCTTCCTAAACTCGTCCAAAGCCTCTGAAGTTCCATAATTCCCAGCTATAACAAGTTTAAATCCATATTTTTTGGCAGCTTTTACAAGTCGTACTACATTCTTGCGGGGTTGTGTGAATAAACTCATATGAAAAACAAAAGGCTCCTTCGCAGGAAGGCAGTCATCAGGATTTAGATTGTGCGAGAAAGATAAAGGGACCTTTATGATAAGATTATCAGGAACATCAAAAAGTTCATGAATCTTCTCACGCTCATAGTTTGTGCGAACAAGTATTCTACTATAGTTCTTATATTCATTAGCTACTGCATACACTGCGCAACTATATTTGCCATAAGTCAACTTCGATAGTTTTTTCTGCCAATATTGACTTGCTGTTTCATGAAAAGGTGTGGGGTCATATATGGGTGAAAATACACACTTCGGGTTCTTTATGCGTACATAAGTTCGAGTAGTACTTGCCCACGGACCGCTACCAAAGAAATGAATAGCGTCATAAGACAACCAATCATAATGTTCCCATGGGTTAATATAATCCACTTGATGACCTTTCCAACGTAAAGCTTCAGCCCACGTCATTGCCTGACTGCGAATACCGTTTGATTTATCTACGGCAGCATGCGGGGTTAATATATAAGCTATTTTCATTATTTAGTAATTCTATTACTATTTAGAACAAACATAAAAATTACCTTCACCATCTATCATTCTTATATTTGTCATCACATATCCATTGTTCTCTCTATCCTCCACAAAACAAGCGTAACAGTAATCACCCCATGTGAATTTCATCTCAATATCACTCGCTTTCATCTGTCTTTCGTGTTTTTCACCGCGTTTTAATAATGAAAACAGTTTAGCTTTCATCCCGACAGGTTGTTCTTGAAAAACTATTTCAAGGGAAGAAGGATCGGCTTCTTTGGAATAGCGAACTACATAATATCGATTAGAGAGTGAATAAATTTTGGTATCACATTCTTTGTCCGCACAACAAACAGCTGCTATTCGTTCGGGACTATCTGGAAGTGTAGCAATAAGTCGCTTACTGGGATTCTCTTTCTTCAAGTAATAAGCCAAAGCATTAACCCCATTCTTATAATACACCTGTGAACCGGCATGAGTTAAGTTGGTATGCTCTCGCCATAGACTGCCACGCATTACCACCTTATCAAAATGAACAAATTCACGGGCAACAGCTAATGTATCATTGGGGCGATTAGCTCGCTCTTCAAAAGAGCTATATACATTGCACAGTTCATTACGAACCTTATACACTTGATAATAACTTAGCAACAATATGCCGACCAATATGAATATAGCCACATCTTTACCACTACTACTCAGCTTGAAATTCACTTCTCCATAAATAAACTTAAGGAATAAAATCAACAATAACAGAGAGAGACAAGTTAGCTGGTGTCTAGCTGTGTATGCGATAAATGTAGTAAATAACACAAATACCACCATAGCGACCATATAATATCCATTTCGTTTGAAAAACATCATCGCCTTTCTTCTCTTCAAAAGAAAAGCAACCGTCGAGACTACAATGAACACTAGCATAGGCCAATATCCACAAAGTACCCTGCCCAAATTCACTATACTTTGCAATACAAAAGAGGTATACTGATGAGCAACTTCTCCATTACCTTGAAGCAATCTGGATATGTTACCGGGAGCAAACACGATAGTGAGCGTTCCTATCAAATACCCTACTATCAGCCCCCATTCTACTTGCCTTAGATATTTTCGATTGATCAACGCATAGAAAAAAAATGTAGCACAGATACACACCGAAAAACTCTCTTGAAAACCACCTATAAAGACTGCAATTCCAAACAGCAGAATACAGTGCCAAAGCTTACACTTCCCATCACCTATCCGCAAGTTTATAAACAGTGCCACAAAATAAGCATTAAGAGCCGCAGCCCATAAGTAATTTACCACAAAAGCAATATGTCCGAGAAAAGTAGTGCCAATAATCGGAGTGAGCAGCCAGAGCCAAGACAACACTAAATACTTATCCCCGGTACACTTACCAAACTCACCACGTAATATATAGAGAAGACTGCCATGCAATAATACAAACATTAGCGTACTGATAATAAAGAATAACGTCTTGTTCGCCATAGCACAGAAATATTGTACAAAAGTATGAACAGCAAAACGAGCCACCGTATGCATCCATGCCCATGCTTGCGAGGCCATGGCATCCGAAAAGCCACTAATAGGACTTCCATCTACTAAACTAAAAGCATACCCCAAGTCTTCATGTACCTGCAAATATTGACGACTCAAGAAGAAAAAGAGCGGAGCCACAATAAGGTAGAAGAGATAATCTTTTGTATCAAATACCTGTTTTTTCATCAGTTCACTGCTTTATATCATTATAGGTATCTGCTATATAAGGCGGACGCCGTTTCGTTTCATTAAATATGCGCCCGATATACTCACCCAAGATTCCAATACAAAGCAATTGCACACCGCCTAAAAAAAGTAATACAGTGACAAGTGTAGGAAATCCCTGTATCGGGTCTCCAACAATCAGTGTTTTGCCCACAAAGTAGAGAGCATAAATAAATGCACAAGCAGCTATCAGGAAGCCCATAATACTAGCAAATCGAAGTGGAGCGGTAGTAAATGAGGCAATACCCTCAATAGCTAGGTTGAACAAATTCCAGAAGTTCCAGTTGCTATTACCTGCTACCCTATCTCCACGGTCAAAGACTATTTCTTTCTTTTTATATCCTATCCAACAAAACATACCTTTAGTATAGCGATCGCTCTCACGTAGACGTTTCAAAGCATCTATGCAGCAACGATCTAATAATCGGAAGTCACCTACGTTTTGCAACATTTCAAATCTTGTACTGCTATCAAGTATACGATAGAAAAGAAGCGAACATTTTTTTCTGAACCATGATTCCTTCCCCCGGTTGCTCCGTCTGGCATAAACGTCCTCATACCCCTCTTCCCAATATTTCAGCATTTGAGGTATAAGTGATGGTGGATCTTGCAGGTCGGCATCCATAATAATCATACAGTCTCCTGTCACATAATCGAATCCAGCTAACATGGCATTCTCCTTGCCAAAATTTCGAGACAAAGATACGTAGTTTACCCTCGGGTCTGCAGCCCGAAATGCTTTTAAGATATCAAGGGTGTTATCTCTACTTCCATCATTGACAAACAGAAGTTCCCACTTTATATCCCTTATATTATTTATAATGCATTGCATCTCTGCGTAAAATAAAGGAAGTGTTTTCCCCTCATTATAACAAGGTACTAATATTGATACTTTTTTCACAAGGATAGTTATTTAAATTTATTTACTACGAATCTTATCATCAAAAAGTTTATTACTACCGATATAATCAACACGGGCCAATAAGCTACATTGTCTGATAACTTCAAATGATGTACAAAGAAATACATCATTCCCATGCGTATAACAAAAAGATTAAAAAGATGAGCTACCACAATACCTAAAGCATTTACCACCGTTGGTTTAGTTTTGAAAGTCCAAAAAACCGTAAGCAGATAGTTTACAATCAAACTCAGACAGTAAGCAGAAATTAGAGCTAAACGATAATCCACTAATCGTTTTAGCCCATAATAAATCCCAGCATCGATAGCCGTACATATAATACCTACAACACAAAAACGTATTAATTCTCGTGTTCGTATATTACACTTATCCAACATGATAATAAAAACATCTTTAGCTATATGTTATTACTTGAGTACCCCAAAAGTGAAATAGCAACCTTAAAAGTGACATTGATATTTTTTCATGCTTGTTCATCTATTCAACTCTATATGGAGAATAGTATCTCAAAGAACGATGCTTAATTATATGGTAGAAAAATAGCATAACATCATATATAGAAGTTAAAAAGATTCGTATCAATAAAGGATTACGATATAAAAAATTCCGCCACGTTACCATTATGATACTTTTATAACGATATTGTTTCTCCACTTTCTGCCTTTTATATCCTTTCCACGGAGTATGCTTCACATATTCATTATAAATTTTACCAAAAGGAACAAATTTTAAATCCATCCATGGGCGTGCGGTAGGACTAGCAAAATGAATTATAGCAGGATTATAGATATAGTTTAATAAATCTATTTTCTTTTTGAAGAATACTTTATCATAATTCACAAGACTGAATCTGTTCCACATAGGCGGTAATTCAAGCCATTTATCACGAAAGACTTTATTCAGGGGGTCCTGATCTGGAAAAAACACTTTTCTATCTCTTATACATTCCTTAATAAGAATACTTTCTATATTATCAGCTCTCCATTTCTTCATATTTATCAACATCACGCCACTATTAAAGTACCGGTCACGATAAGAAAATGAAATTTGGAATGATTGCTCCTCATACATTGGATTATTTATATCTCTAACAGCCGCAATCGTGTAATCATTCATATCTATATCAAACAGGGGAGCAAGATCTCTCATCACTAAGACGTCACAATCGAGATAGAGAATTTTTTCCACAAATACATCTGTTAGAATAGAAGAAATAAAAAGTCGAAAATAAACAGTTACAGGAAGAGCTGTGTAAGAAGAAAGTTTACACCGATTAACAAAATCGTTATTTATCGTATGATAGACTATTATTTGTCCAAAATCAGCTGCTATCTCGTGTAATCTATTCTTATTTGAACATGACAATCCCTTCTCAATAACATGCACTACAATCTTATTTTTTTCGTTATGTAAAAATAACGAATAAAGCATCACTCCGCAATGCTGTACAAAGTTGTCATCAGTGGAACACAAAATATGAATAGTATTATCTTGCATGAATAATATTTTTTAATATCGTTTTTATTCGTTCTATAAGTCTGCCCAGTCGTGGATATCCATATAAACAAAAGCCAAAATGGCTGAAACGTGCCGTAAATGACATCTCTCGAAAGATGCGAGCATGAACCTCTCTATATAATCGGTGCATCTCTTCATATCGCCCCTGTTGGTACAATCCCCCAATCACAATTCGTTTATAAAAATAAAAATCATCCTTCGGAGTATGCGGAAGCAATTCTTCTAATCGCGTAACTATAGTTTGGTAAATATAAATGGATTTTTCCGCATTGAGCGAATGTAATATTGAATTTGAATTCTGCCAATAGTGATAATAGGCTCGTTGGTGATAAGCAATTTTTGCTTGTGGATTTCTCATAAACAGAGTTACCACGAAAAGCAAATCTTCACAGCAAAACAGTTTGTCATCAAATTTTACCCCTCCCGCATTTATACATAACCTTCTGTTAATCAGTTTATTCCAAAGAACACCCATAATTCTAGCATTAGCCAAGGCATCTACAAAATCATCGTTCATCTCACTTCCAATATCCTGACTAACATAATGAGTACCTTTCTCGTCATCCGAATAAAAGTCACACCACACCAAGTCCGCCTCTACCTCTTGTGCTTTCTTCCATAGCTGTTCAAGCATTTCCGGTTCAGCCCAATCATCCGGATCACAATAAATGAAGTATGCTCCACGCAGCAAATCAATCCCGCGCTGACGTGCAGTTGCTACGCCTCGATTCTGTTGATGTACTACCACAATGCGTTCATCTTTAGCTGCGTATTCATCACAAATAAGCCCACACCGATCGGGGCTACCATCGTCAATCAATATCAATTCAAAATTTGGATAAGTTTGTGCTAACAAGCTGTCGATGCAGCGATGAATTGTTTGTTGCGCCTTGTAAATGGGAACGATAATGGAAATAAGACTATTATTCATTTTTTTAAATAGTTATTGTTTACTATATATAATAGTTATCTTAATGACCAAAATATATTTTCAATCTTATGTGTAATAATTCTATTACCTATATATTTTCTTATCCAATTGAATTTATTCAAATAATACCACCCATAAGACCAATGCATCCAATATGGGAAAGCAAATATACACCTACCATAAAAGTTTTTCATTTCTTTAGTTATACACATATAAAAAGGTCCTTTCAATGGCATTGCTTCATTAAGCACATAAGACTTATTCGCATCTATATAGGTTATATTCAATTTCGCTACTTCATTGATTAATAATTGATGAAAATTAATTCTATTGCATTTTCTCACAAGTATTACGTTTGTACCTGGTTTACAAAAAATAGCACTATGTGAAATAGAGCCTTCTGTCGTTGCAAAATGAGAACAATTTCTTAAAATATTAATTTGTTCATCTATTGATAATGTTTCTGGATATATTGTTTTATATCCTAAATTATAAAAAACCCGTTCAATATTATTTTCTCCCCATTCTCTACCATTTTGGAATATCTTTCTTCTAGAAAAATAGACTTTATCAAATCCATTACTTCTTATAAATGTATGCTGCAATTCAAATGCTTTTATCATTTTTTCTATGACTATTGCATATTCCTTAGTAAAACACCTCGCTTCATTAAGTGGATTATAGATTATTGAATTATCGGGAACATATATACGCTTAAATCTTGTAGTTTTTTTTATTTCATACAGATTTTCCAAATCAATTCCCGCCATATGTAACATATATCGTGTATATGAATCAGAATATTCTAAATATATATATACTAATTTAGCTCCATTTCGTAATAATTCCCTTCCCGTTTCAGTTTCTAAGAACCATACTTTTTTAAGACTATCTGTTAATGCATGTCCCCATATAGAATGGAACGTACCGAGATAAATAACAATATCCTCTGACTCAAAAAGATTATCGTCATTCACGCCAACTACCGATTCCGAACTTCCCTCATGTAAAGCACTAGATCTCACAAAAATTTTATTCTCTGTAAATACTCCACCAATTTGTCCCTTGTCAGGTTGAGAAGGGACTATATATGCATTATCATAAGATGGACATTTTAACGATTGAAAAACTTCACAAGATTGAGATGTGATTTCTTCCATTTCTTTTCTGTACCGTTTATGTACGAATGACAGGTTATATTTTACGGTCTCCATGTTATCACAATAAATATCAAAGACTAAGAAAATCAACGCATTTTTTTAAATATTTCAAGAAAAGTAGATTCAAACGAATGAAATGACAATAAAGAGGTCTTTCAAAAACAAGATTATATGTTTCTTTCATAAAAGAATTGTTATCATATCTATATAGCTTTTCTTTTAGTTTTGCATGCTCATTTACGCTTGATTTAAATTCTTTCGGAATAGCATCATATAAAAGTTGCCGTTCGTAAGCATTCTGTTGGGACGGTGTTCCACTAATCCCTCCGGCATCGAATTTACATATTACATGAGGAACATATTGAAAAGTATTCCTAGCTAAAACAGCTTCTCTCCAACGTTTCCAATCACTAAATATCTTCATATTTTCATCATACCCCTTTTGCCTAAGTAATGACGAACGTATAAACATTGCTTGATGACAAATATTATCAGTGAAAATATAAATAAGAGACATCTCGTGTGGAGCATACTGTATCTTCTCACTATTTGAATACCTATGTACCCAATCTCCATACAAAATATCTGCTTTTGGCTCATTCATAAACACATTCTTTAAGGTATCTTTATCATAAAATTCATCTCCTGAATTCATGAAACTCATATACTCACCTTTTGCCACAGATATTCCCTTATTTTGTGCATTGTAAACGCCCTTATCTGGTTCGCTACACCAATAAGAAAAATATTTTTTATATATCTCTAACAGATTCCTACTACCATCAGTAGAGCCTCCATCTATCACAATCCATTCAAAATCCTTAAATGATTGAGACAAAACACTATTTATCGTTCGTTGAAGACCGTCTCTATTATTAAAATTTATCGTTATTATCGAAAGTTTCATTGATTATGTTTATAATGATTTATCAATTTAAATACAAAACCCTTAAGTCCTTTTGAAAAAAAATACATCAAAATGGAATAGGTTATAGATAATATACTCACCACATAAATGCAATAATATATAAAATTCAACCATGAAGAAGCTGGCAATGCGGGAAATAAAGACTCCAAGAAGTTCGTTATCGAAATGCTAATACCCAACAGCAAATAATATACAGATGTATTCCGCCAGTATATCCTGTAGCTTTCATGAAAACCATCTTTAAACAGATATAAAGGCTTCCAAATAACAACAATTAAAGATAAACTTATTATTTTCCCTAAAAGAATTCCCATAATTCCATAATTAGATGCGATAATAATCGTTACAATTATGTTTATTCCACCTTCTGTCCAAGCAGCCCAAATATCAGCATATTGACCAAAACAATGATTAAAAGAATCAATAACTGTCCGCGTCATTCCTATGAACATATTAACACAAATAAGGAAAAGTACAAACGTAGATAACAGATACTTTTCACCTAGCCACAGTTCTATGAATGGAGGTATTATATAAAAGAGCGTAACACTGATAATACCCGCACCCAAATATCTCGTAGACATAAGTTCCCAAAAAACTCTCAAATTTTTCTCTTTATTATTCTCTGCCACCATATTTCCGATACCAGCTTCTACGCTCCCCATAACAGAACTAAATAGTGATGAGAACTTTGTTGCTATTATAGAATAATTTCCATAATATGCGACATAATTTAGAGAGACGAAAGCAAATATCAAAATCTGGTCACTTTGATTAAGAAAAAAATCTTTCATTCTATGAACAAATATTTGCCTTACACTGCTTATTATATTTGGATACTTTTTATAAAGTACTTTTCCTTTCGATGGCATTGACTTCAACCATGGATATGTCTTATCTATTTTATAATTCAAAAATATACATGCGATGACAGCAAATGAAAATTCTATAATAGCCCAAACATAATAATTCAAAAAATAAACACAGAGAATTATCTGAATTATCACTTTTACAATTGAAGCTGTTTGCAAGTAAATAGACACCACATATCCACGTTGATCTGCTGCTAATAACAATTGTCTATAGTTGATGAAATACCCTATCAAAGATGAGCACAGGAAACTAAAGAAAACAAAATAAATTAGTCCAAGAGAGCTCTCAGTTCTCCCAAAAATCATTGGAAAGAACAGACTAACAACAATTGCTGCTAAAAGTATAAATGTACCAACTATCCTATAAAACCAACCAAATAAAGAAATAAATTCATTAATCTTTATGTAATCATTTTCTCTGATTGGTTTATACAAATGGAAGTTCATTGATGTTCCGATTCCCAATTCTGCTAAACTCAACATCCCTAGAATATTACTCAGTGTCCCTGTGAGTCCCATAAACTCATCCCCAAGTGTATTAAGAAATATTCTTCTAGAAAAAAAAGACATTATAAGCATAATAAAGTAAAATGTAAAATTTACTTTCGCATTAATTATGCTTTTCTCTATTCGAGATTCATTCATATCACTACAGATATTTTAGATACGGAAATTTGTTTCTAAACCTGTTAAATAGTCTATCCAACAATATTGATATAATTAAACTTATGACAATCAAACAGATTATAGTTATCCCCTTCTCTTCGTATTTAAGAATTTTAACAGAAAATTTATTGATACAAAATAGAATTGGTATATGTATGCACATTAACCTCAAAGAATGTTTCCCTACTAAAGCAAAAATTGATACTAGTTTACCATTCATGCTTATAAATACCCATGCCATAAGAAAAAAGAATAAAACGCCATTAATGAAGAATAATGTAATACTATAAATTCCATATTTACCATACTCTCTAACAGACAAATTACTATAGCCATTAATTCTTGTTAGAATTATATATGCAACGACCAGTAATATTATCAGAATGTTATTACGCTTTATAAATTCAGTAAAAGCAAAATACCTTAACAAGTGACCTATAAGCATAAATATCGCTATAAGAAAGGCCACATCTAAACTCCAAGGGAGCAATATTGGTAACTCCGATAATGCCAATGTGAATATAATATAAAAAAATAAAGTTCCCCAAAAACTTACAACTTTTTTCCTTAAAAGAATAACAGATAAAATAGAGCCTAAAAATAGAGCTGTTAAAAAACAAAGGGGAGATGTCGATTCTATGGGCATAAAATATAGATTATATTCATGCCCATAACAATAGAAACAATAACGTGAATAAACAAGCCCCCACCATTCATGCACACTTCCTCCCTGATAACTATTTCCAGTTTTAACTATAGAGAAAAAAATCGTAGCGATAATGCCATAAAACCAATATGGAATAAGTAAACTTTTCAATTTCTTATTTAAAACAACAGGGATAGATTCATCTTTTGCGACAAAGCCAGAACAAATAAAAAATAATGGCATAAATGAAGAAAACAGATAAGTTCCCCAATTTTCCAAAGGGGTAACATGGCTAATCATAACAAGTATTATGCCACAGCCTTTAATTGCATCTAACCAAACAATCCTTTGATTGTTTTTCATTTCACTAATTAAATGACACATATTATAAATAAGAAAAAATTAGAAGTTATCATCTCACGATCTACTTCCAAGCAATACGGGAATATATCTTTTTACGAACAATATAATAGGGTAAAACATCAAAAATATTATTGAGGATAATACGTATTTCCCAAAATCATCAAATACCGCTCCTACATGTTGAATAACGATATTAGCAAATATAATAATCCAAAAATGAAACCCGAGTATCACTATTGTACCGTTACTAAAAGTCATAAGTATTTTAGGAGAAAAAATAGCGCCCAACATTCTCGATAGATCAAATAAGACATAACAACCTGCAAGCCCACTTAAAATAAATAAGATAAAATTATTCCCATATCCATTTTTATAACACCAAGGAGTACCATTATAATTTGTTAAGGACACTAATGCAAATAGCGAAAAAACAAATAAAACACAACGAAATCTTCTACTAAAGTTTGGCTTAGCCACAAAGTTCGTTTTCTTTAATATACTTCCAATATAGAAGAAAGGATAACAAACAGTTGCATTAATCCAAGAAGAATGAAATGTTAATTTGTATAAGGAAAGTACAACAGCTATGACACATGCAAGTATAAGTAGAAGTTCTCTATTCTTTATATATATGTGTACGGTTTTCATTATCGCTAAAGAATAGATAAACCAACAAGCACCTAATCCTTTGTTGGGTTCTAACTCACCTTGTTCACCTATTATACAATTAAATAAATACCCAAACACTTTATCTATTGAAAATTCAGAACCACGTATCCATAAAGCACTCATTGGTAGTATATTAATTACACAAATTATTAGCATAGGAATAACAAGATTCACTAATATCTTTTTAATACCGCCATTTTCACTATTCAGAAAACCTGAGATAAGAAAAAAGACTGGAACAGAAAATGAATATATATATTGATTCCCTGTAGGAAAAGTATGTCCTAAAACTATTAGAAATATTCCTATTACTTTCATCCAGTCAATCCAAATCAATCTTTCTTTCATTATTCAAATTACCTATTGCTATAAATATTCTCATAATACTTCTCATACTCACCGGAAATAATTAGAATAATTTGTCACACTAGTTGGGTATTACATAAATATCATAAATAGATTCTATTCTACTTCTCTCCTATCCTCGTGTAACTAAATCCCATTTCTTCCAGCTCCACACGATTCCAGATATTACGTCCATCTACGATATACTTATCAGTCATCACCTTCTGAATCACGTTCCAAGTAGGCAGGCGGAATTGTCGCCATTCAGTCATCAGCAGCAACGCATCAGCACCATCGGCACAGTCATAGAGGTTTTCAGTATAAGTCACAACATTGCCGATACGACGTTTACATTCAGGCATAGCGATGGGATCAAACACTTTCACGATAGCACCATCCTTCAGCAACTTATCAATGACTACTAGAGCTGGAGCTTCACGCATATCATCAGTATCAGGTTTAAAAGCTAAACCTAACATAGCGATAGTTTTACCTTTTACATCACCCATCAAACGGATAAGTTTATCATAAACAATACTCTTCTGACGGTCGTTGACACGTTCCACCGCTTCAATCACCTCCATGTGATAACCGTTGTCGATACCTGTATGCATCAAAGCTTTCACATCTTTCGGAAAGCAGCTACCACCATATCCACAACCGGCATAAAGGAATTTCTGCCCGATACGCACATCAGCTCCAATACCTTTGCACACGTGATCCACGTTAGCCCCTACCCGTTCGCACAAATTGGCAATATCGTTCATAAAACTGATACGGGTGGCCAGCATAGCATTGGCAGCATACTTAGTCATTTCGGCAGAAGGAATATCCATAAAGATCACACGGAAATTCTGGAGCAAGAAAGGTTGATAAAGCTTGCTCATCACCTCTTCGGCTTTCTTACTCTCAACGCCAACCACCACCCGGTCAGGACTCATAAAATCTTTGATAGCGGCACCCTCTTTCAAGAATTCGGGGTTACTGGCTACATCGAAGGGTACATCTACCCCACGCTTGTCCAACTCCTCTTGAATGACAGCCTTCACTTTTTGAGCAGTACCCACAGGTACAGTAGATTTAGTGACCAAAATGGTGTACTTTTTGATATTTTGTCCAAACTGGCGAGCTACGGCAAGCACATACTTCAGGTCGGCGCTACCATCTTCGTCAGGAGGAGTTCCTACTGCGGAAAAAACAACTTCTACATCATCCAAGACTTCGGTCAAATCTGTTGTGAAGTGAAGACGCCCATAGCCAACGTTACGTTTTACCAATTCTTCCAACCCCGGTTCATAGATAGGCATTTCACCGGCTTTCAACTTGCTGATTTTATCGGTATCTACATCAACACAAGTAACTTTGGCACCCATTTCTGCAAAACAAGTACCGGACACCAAGCCAACATAGCCTGTGCCTACAATTGCTATATTCATATATTGTTATTGATAAAATTCCTGCTAATTTTATGCAGAATTAAGAGCATATCTCATAGGGTAAATACTTGGAAGTATTCACCTATATAAAAATAGATTGATGTATAATTAAAATTTTAAAGCTTATTCTTCCTTTGCTTTGTGTTTTCCATACACGTGATGTCAGTTGGCATTTGCAACTGACTGAATAATCCCGATTAATTTTTCTATCCATTTGTCGAAACGAGGACACTTTTTCCGCATCGTTTCAACATCCAGTTCATCAAGTACAAGGGCTCAGTAGAAATTTAGTGGGGATACGCATATAGTTTAGCGATGCGGAAAAGGAAGAACCTCTTGTCAGCTACGCCTCTTAGGTTTGCTCTGAATAGTTTAATTTTAGCATTGAAAGATTC
>NZ_JACOOB010000023.1:0-61054 GCF_014287315.1 Bacteroides sp. NSJ-39
ACTACTTGGACAATAATTTGGTCGAGCGGTACAACCGATATATATCACTGTCCAGAAGAAATTCCCTTTTCTTTGGAAGCCATAAGGGGGCGGAAAGAGGTGCCTTATTTTATTCGCTGACCTGTTCATGCAGAATGCAGGGAATAAATACCTTCGAATATATCACGGAGGTAATCAATAAAGCGGCAAAGCTACCACCAAATACGGACATAAAGGTATATAGAAATTCATTGCCGGACAAATGGAAAGAAAATAGAAGTAGGATCGAAACATAAAGAGGAGATGCTACTTCTATTTTTTGAGGGGGGACGGCATCGCCGAGACGCTTACGTAATAACATCAATGATTCTGCAATGCCTCAATCAACAATGTTATATTGGCGGTGAACAATCTGACGGAAATAGCCAATAGAATGATACCAAAGAACTTACGAATAATATAGATACCACCTTTGCCGAGGAAACGCTCAACACGTCCGGTCATACTCACCACGAAATATACCCAGATCATATTCAGCACCAAAGCTATAATAATATTAACGCTTGCATATTCCGCCCGGAGAGAAAGCAACGTCGTGAAAGCTCCGGCGCCCGCAAGCAGAGGAAAAACAAGCGGAACCAAAGTAGCCTCTTTGATAGGCCCCTGATTCTTAAAAATCTCAATATCCAGAATCATCTCCAAAGACATGAGGAAAATAACAAATGCACCGGCAACCGCAAATGACTCAATATCCACATGAAAAAGCTTCAACATCATATCACCCGCATAGAAGAACCCGATTAACAAGACGAAAGAAATGACAGTAGCTTTCATCGCATTTACATCTTTACCTCTTTCTTTTAGGTTAATAATAATAGGTATAGAGCCGATAATATCTATTACGGCAAAAAGTACGATAAACGCACTGATCATCTGCTGCCAATTAAAGCCTGTGAACATAATTTCCTCCTTTTTTTCTGCAAATATACTCTATTTTTATGCATTCAAACAATAAAAAAAACAAAAAGAGAGGTCAGATGTTGACAGCAGTATCGTATTATGAGTAAATTTGTACGATTAACAAGAAATTACGACGTATGGAAACAATGTTCGACACTTTGCTCCAATTGCCTTTATTTCAAGGTCTTTGTAATGAAGATTTTACCAGTATTCTGGAAAAAGTAAAGCTACACTTTATCAAACATAAAGCAGGGGAGACCATCATTGAAAATGGAAGTGCTTGCACACAACTTTGTTTTCTATTGAAAGGAGAAGTTTCAATCGTCACAAATTCCCCCCAAAATATATACACAGTCATCGAACAGATGGAAGCACCTTATTTAATAGAGCCGCAATCACTGTTTGGAATGAGCACCCATTACACCTCTTCTTACATAGCACATACAGAAGCGCATACTGTAAGTATCAGCAAAGCCTTTGTGCTCAGCGACCTGTTCAAATATGATATTTTCCGGCTTAACTATATGAATATTGTCAGTAACCGGGCACAAAATCTTTATTCCCGTTTATGGGAGGAACCGGCTCAGGACTTGAAAAATAAAATCATTCGTTTCTTCCTGCTACATTGCGAAAAAACACAGGGAGAAAAAATATTCAAGGTAAAGATGGACGACCTTGCCCGTTATCTGGATGACACCCGGCTGAATACGTCCAAAGCTCTTAATGAACTGCAAGACAACGGCGTGCTTGAATTACGCCGGAAAGAGATCCTGATCCCGGACGCAGTGAAGTTAGTGAACGATTAGAAGTGGCTCTGCAATAAACGAAACAATTCGAATACTGCTAAATTTTTCACCACGGATTACAGAGATTTCCACAGATTTATTATTAAAACGAACTTTTAATGTTAATCTGTGGCAATCTGTGTAATCCGTGGTGAGTTTTGATATATAACTAGGAATAATTTATCACTCCCACTCTATGGTAGCTGGCGGTTTAGAACTAATATCATAGGTTACGCGATTCACGCCTTTTACCTTATTAATAATATCATTTGATACTTTACCCATAAATTCATATGGCAAATGTGCCCAATCGGCAGTCATAGCATCGGTTGAGGTCACAGCACGCAATGCAACAGCACGTTCATACGTACGCTCGTCACCCATGACACCGACAGACTGCACCGGCAACAGAATAACTCCCGCCTGCCATACTTTATCGTACAGTCCCCAATCACGCAATCCTTGAATAAAAATATCATCCGCATCTTGTAAGATACGTACTTTCTCACGGGTAATATCGCCCAAAATACGTACAGCCAAGCCCGGTCCGGGGAACGGATGGCGGGTAATCAGATGCTCCGGCATACCCAATTCACGCCCCACACGACGAACTTCATCCTTGAACAGCAAGCGAAGCGGCTCGCAAAGTTTTAGATTCATCTTTTCAGGAAGTCCGCCTACATTATGGTGGCTTTTAATCACCGTACCTGTAATAGATAACGACTCGATACAGTCCGGATAGATTGTTCCCTGAGCCAGCCATTTTACATCCTTTATCTTATGAGCCTCTACATCGAATACATCGATAAAACCCTTACCTATAATCTTACGTTTACCTTCCGGCTCAGTCACGCCCGCCAGTTCCGAGAAGAATTTTTCGCTGGCATCTACACCAATCACGTTCAGTCCGAGACATTCGTAATCTTTCATCACATTCTTGAACTCATTCTTACGCAGCATACCATGATCTACGAAAATACAAGTCAGGTTCTTGCCAATAGCCTTATTCAGCAACACGGCAGCAACAGAAGAATCTACACCACCGCTCAAACCGAGCACAACCTTATCATCTCCCAACTGGGCTTTTAATTCAGCTACAGTACTTTCAATGAAAGAGGCCGGTGACCAGTCTTGCTTGCAACCACAGACATCCACCACAAAATTCCTCAATATCTGCGTACCGTCTTCACTATGAAACACCTCCGGATGGAACTGTACGCCCCATACCTGCTCACCCTCTATTTGATAAGCCGCAATCTCTACTTTATCCGTCGAAGCGATCTTTTTGAAATTATCAGGAATAGCGGTAATCGTATCACCGTGGCTCATCCATACTTGCGAGCCGTCACGCACTCCTTTCAGCAGCACATTATCTTTGCAGAAAGAAGCCAAATGAGCACGTCCATATTCACGTGTACCCGCCGGTTCCACTTTTCCACCATTGGTATACGACAGATACTGCGCACCATAACAGATACCCAATATCGGATATTTACCACGAATCTCACTCAAATCGACTTTAAACGCATCTTTATCGTAAACCGAAAAAGGACTGCCCGAAAGGATTACCCCTTTAATTGTAGAATCATCTTTTGGAAATTTGTTGTAAGGAATGATTTCGCAATATGTATCCAATTCGCGCACACGACGACCTATAAGCTGTGTTGTTTGCGAACCGAAATCAAGAATTATTATTTTTTCCTGCATATAAATGGTTGGATTTTAAATAAATGATTTGCAAAAGTAGAAAAAAGTACGCAATCTATTATTAATAATAAGGAGAAAAATAAAAGGAGATTCACAGGATAACGCCCGGAATCTCTTCCTATATTTTATCGGAATTAATCTCTCTTCTCTTTCAGTAAGTCACGAATTTCCGTCAACAGCACCTCTTCTTTCGTAGGTGCAGGAGGAACAGGAGGTGCGGCAGGCGCTTCCTCTTTTTTCTTAGCCGTCAGTTTCGTAATCAGGCGTATAAATAAGAATATAGAAAAGGCAATAATCAGAAAGTCAAAGGTAGCCTGCAAGAACTGACCGTAATCCAATGATACCGCAGGCGCAATCTCTTTGCCGTCGGCTCCAATCTCAGCCGCCTTCATTACCCATTTCAAATCCGTAAAGTTCACACCGCCAACCAGCAAGCCGATCGGAGGCATAATTACATTAGCAACCAGCGATGATACGATCTTGCCGAACGCCCCACCAATAACCACACCGACAGCCATGTCAATGACGTTTCCTTTCATTGCAAACGCCTTAAAGTCCTGTAAAAATGTACTCTTTCCCATCTTTTTTCAATATTTAATGTGAATTTAATATGCGAATATAAAAACATTTTTGTAATTTTGCACCGCATTTGAAAAATAAAACAAATGCGGAGACCGAGAGATATTTGAACAAATATTATAAAACCCTTAAAAGTTTAAACAAAATGATTAAAGTAGGTATTAATGGATTCGGACGTATCGGACGTTTCGTTTTCCGCGCTGCAATGAAGAGAAACGATATTCAAATCGTAGGTATCAATGACCTTTGCCCGGTTGATTACTTGGCTTACATGTTGAAGTATGACACAATGCACGGTCAATTCGACGGTACTATCGAAGCAGATGTTGAAAACAGCAAATTGATCGTTAACGGTCAAGCTATCCGTATCACAGCTGAAAGAAATCCGGCTGACTTGAAATGGAATGAAGTAGAAGCTGAATACGTTGTAGAATCTACAGGTTTGTTCTTGAGCAAAGACAAAGCTCAGGCTCATATCGAGGCTGGTGCAAAATATGTTGTAATGTCAGCTCCTTCTAAAGATGACACTCCGATGTTCGTTTGCGGTGTAAACGAAAAAACATACGTTAAAGGTACTCAATTCGTATCTAACGCTTCTTGTACTACTAACTGCTTGGCTCCTATCGCTAAAGTATTGAACGACAAGTTCGGTATCCTTGACGGTTTGATGACTACAGTTCACTCTACAACTGCTACTCAGAAAACAGTTGACGGTCCTTCTATGAAAGACTGGAGAGGTGGTCGTGCTGCTTCTGGTAACATCATCCCTTCTTCTACTGGTGCTGCTAAAGCTGTAGGTAAAGTTATCCCTGCATTGAACGGCAAATTGACTGGTATGTCTATGCGTGTTCCGACTTTGGACGTATCTGTAGTTGACTTGACAGTTAACTTGGCTAAACCGGCTACTTACGCTGAGATCTGCGCTGCAATGAAAGAAGCTTCTGAAGGCGAATTGAAGGGTATTCTGGGTTACACTGAAGATGCAGTTGTTTCTTCTGACTTCTTGGGTGACACTCGTACTTCTATCTTCGATGCTAAAGCCGGTATCGCTTTGACTGACACATTCGTTAAAGTTGTATCTTGGTATGACAACGAAATCGGTTACTCTAACAAAGTTCTTGATTTGATCGCTCACATGGCATCAGTTAACGCTTAATTAGAAGATTAACATATAAGAAACCGCTGCGGATAACCGTAGCGGTTTTTTTGTATTCATTTTATATATTGTTAAAAAGCAAGCTTTTATCCGCATAGTAAGCTACAATTTTAGTAGTTTTGTGTTCTTATGGAAAGATTATTAATAACATTGATACTAATTTGCAGCATGAGTAATATAATAAATGCCCAGAATCCTTTCTTCGGACAGTACTTGACACCGCACGAAACCGTGCCTTTTGACCGTATAAAAACCGAGCACTATGAACCTGCTATTCTTGAAGGAATCAAGCAACAAAATGCAGAGATAAATGCTATCATACAGAACCCGGAAAAAGCAGACTTCCGAAATACAATAGAAGCTTTCGAACAATCCGGAGAGTTACTGGACAGAGTTACCGCCGTGTTCGGCAATATGCTCAGTGCGGAAACCAACGATGACCTGCAGGCATTGGCGCAAAAAATAATGCCGCTACTCAGCGAGCATAGTAACAATATCACGCTGAACGAAAAACTCTTTGCACGTGTAAAAGAGGTATACAACCAAAAAGAAAACTTACAGCTCAATCCGGAAGAAAGTAAGTTGTTGGAAAATGCCTATAATAGCTTCGTTCGTCACGGCGCTAATCTAGAAGGAGAAGCACGTGAAGAATACCGTCGGTTAACCACCGAGTTAAGTAAGTTAACACTGACTTTCAGCGAGAACAACTTAAAAGAAACAAATCGCTACCAAATGCTGTTGACGAAAAAAGAAAGTCTTGCCGGACTTCCCGAAATTATTGTGGAAGCAGCTGCCGAAACAGCGAAAAGTGAAGATAAAGAAGGATGGGCATTTACCCTTCACGCGCCAAGTTATGTTCCTTTTATGACCTATGCCGACAACCGTGATTTACGGCAGAGGTTATACATGGCGTACAATACAAAATGTACGCATGACAACGAATTCAACAATATCGAGATCGTAAAAAAGATAGCAAATACGCGCATGAAAATAGCGCAATTGCTGGGTTACAAGGATTATGCGGAATATACGCTCGTAAAACGGATGGCCGAAAACAGCGAGTCTGTATACAAGCTGCTTAACCAACTGTTGGAAGCATACACACCTACCGCACAACAGGAATACAAAGAGGTACAGGAGTTGGCACGTAAAGAGCAAGGAGAGGATTTTGTCTTAATGCCGTGGGACTGGAGTTATTACTCCAACAAGCTGAAAGATAAGAAATTCAATATCAACGAAGAAATGCTTCGCCCCTACTTCGAACTCGAACAAGTAAAGAAAGGAGTATTCGGACTTGCAGAAAGGTTATATGGAATAACTTTCCGCAAAAACACGGAGATTCCTGTTTACCATAAAGATGTAGAGGCATTTGAAGTATTCGATAAAGACGGGAAATTCCTGGCTGTCCTGTATACTGACTTCCATCCGCGTCTAGGAAAACGTGCCGGAGCTTGGATGACCAGCTACAAAGATCAATGGATAGATAAGCAAACCGGTGAAAACAGTCGTCCGCACGTATCCGTTGTAATGAATTTCACCAAACCGACCGAAAACAAGCCTGCCCTGCTGACTTTCAATGAAGTAGAGACATTCCTTCATGAGTTCGGGCATAGCCTGCACGGTATGTTTGCCAACTCTACCTATAAGAGTTTGAGCGGAACCAATGTATATTGGGACTTCGTGGAGTTGCCTTCACAAATCATGGAGAATTTTGCCATAGAAAAGGACTTCCTAAATACATTTGCCCGCCATTATCGGACAGGTGAAGCTCTGCCGGATGATTTAATAAAACGATTGGTAGACGCTTCAAATTTTAATGTAGCATACGCTTGTTTGCGACAGGTAAGTTTCGGTCTGCTCGATATGGCATGGTATACCCGCAATACAGCCTTTGAAGGGGATGTGAAAGCCTACGAGCAGGAAGCCTGGAAAAAGGCGCAGATATTGCCTGTCATCGAAGAAGCTTGCATGAGTACACAATTTTCTCATATCTTCGCCGGTGGCTATGCCGCAGGATATTACAGTTATAAATGGGCGGAAGTGTTGGATGCAGATGCATTCTCCCTGTTTAAGCAGAAAGGAATATTCAATTGTGAAATTGCCGATTCGTTCCGTAACAACATTCTATCGAAAGGAGGAACTGAGCACCCGATGGTACTTTACAAACGTTTCAGAGGACAAGAACCGTCTATTGACGCGTTGCTAATCAGAAATGGAATAAAGAAATAAGTATTAACTATGAAGAAGAGTATATTTCAAATAATAGGACTATTATTATTACTTCCTTTATTTTCAGGATGTAATGATTCGGATGATGTAGCCGCCATATTTACAGGAAAGACTTGGAAGCTAAACTATATCACTGTTGATGGAGGGCACGAGATGTTCGGCTTTTGGGAAAATGAAGCGGAAAAGAAGAAAAGTATGGATGAACTTAAAAAAAATGGCACATACAATGTTATATTTGAGGGTACAACTGAAGATGATCTGATTAAAGGAAACATAAGAGGAAGCGTTATCACTTCGTATCCCCTTGCCGGAACCTGGAGTGCAAACGGCAAAGACAATAAGTTCAAAGCCAATATCACGGAAGGAAAGGACGGAGGCGATAAACTTGCCAAAAATTTTCTGGAAGGTCTCAAGAATGCGACATCTTACGAAGGGGACAGCAAAAATTTATACCTTTTGTATAAGCCTACCGGAAGTCAGCAGACCTTTCGAATGGTCTTTTACGTTGTTAATCAGTAACTAATCCGACACACAATATGGACACAGAGAAGAAACAATCAGAACTTGACAAACGTTATATACGCATGGCTAGCATATGGGCGGAGAACTCCTATTGCCAACGCCGCAAAGTAGGAGCTTTAATCGTCAAGGATAAAATGATTATCTCCGACGGATATAACGGAACGCCTTCCGGTTTTGAGAATGTATGTGAAGATGAAAACAACGTGACAAAGCCATACGTTCTGCATGCGGAAGCAAATGCGATCACCAAAATAGCACGTTCAAACAACAGCAGTGACGGTGCAACGATGTATGTCACCGCTTCTCCCTGCATCGAATGTGCCAAATTAATCATACAGGCAGGTATCAAACGGGTGGTTTACTCGGAGCATTATCGCCTGGAAGATGGAATAGAGTTATTAAAGCGGGCAGGAATCGAAGTTATCTATACAGAACCGGATGAAAAGCCTGCTTCGGACAAATAATAAGACGAATAAATAAGACGAACGTTTTAAAAAAGGAATAGACATGAGTACAAAAAGCTCTTCACGTTTTACACCTGTCATCATAGCAATCAGCGTGGTAATCGGAATTCTTATCGGCACATTTTATGCCAAACATTTCGCCGGTAACCGTTTGGGTATCATCAATGGTTCCTCCAACAAGCTGAACGCACTGTTGCGAATCGTAGATGACCAATATGTAGACACTGTAAACATGACCGACCTCGTAGAAAAAGCTATGCCGCAGATTCTTGCCGAACTTGATCCGCACTCAACTTATATCCCGGCACAGAATCTCGAAGAAGTCAATTCGGAGTTGGAAGGCAGTTTCAGTGGAATCGGTATTCAGTTCACCATACAGAATGACACTATTCATGTGAATGCAGTCATTCAGGGAGGTCCTTCTGAAAAAGTGGGACTGATGGCAGGCGACCGTATCGTCACTGTGGACGACAGTTTATTTGTGGGCAAGAAAGTAACCAATGAACGGGCCATGCGTACCTTGAAAGGACCGAAAGGTTCTCAAGTGAAATTAGGAATCAAACGCATGGGAGAAAAAGACCTGTTGAACTTCAATATCACACGTGGAGATATTCCTCAAAATACTGTAGACGCTGCTTACATGGTGAACGATGATATCGGCTACATAAAAGTGAGCAAGTTCGGACGTACCACTCATGTAGAGCTGCTCAACGCATTGGCACAGTTGAACCATAAAAAGTGCAAGGGGCTGATTATCGACCTGCGTGGTAACACCGGAGGATATATGGAAGCAGCTATCCGCATGGTAAACGAATTCTTGCCGGAAGGAAAACTGATAGTATATACGCAAGGCCGTAAATATCCCCGTGCAGAAGAATTTGCTAACGGCACAGGCAGTTGCCAGAAAATGCCACTCGTCGTACTCATTGACGAAGGTTCCGCTTCTGCCAGCGAGATTTTCACCGGAGCTATCCAAGACAACGATCGGGGAACAGTTATCGGACGACGCTCGTTCGGCAAGGGACTTGTACAGCAACCTATCGACTTCAGTGACGGTTCCGCTATCCGTCTGACGATTGCCCGCTATTACACTCCGTCCGGACGTTGTATCCAACGCCCATACGAAAGTGGCAAAGACCGGAACTACGAACTGGATTTATACAACCGTTATGAGCATGGAGAATTTTTCTCACGCGACAGTATCAAGCAGAATGAAAAAGAACGCTATAACACCAGTCTGGGACGTACCGTATATGGCGGTGGCGGTATCATGCCGGATATATTCGTACCGCAAGATACTACAGGAGTCACTTCTTACCTTTCTACGGTTATCGGCCGCGGACTGACTATCCAATTTACTTTCCAATATACCGACAATAACCGGAAAAAGCTCAGCGAGTACGAGACGGAAGAAGAACTGTTGAATTATCTCCGCCGTCAAGGACTGGTAGAACAGTTTGTCCGCTTTGCTGACAGTAAGGGAGTGAAAAGAAGAAATATCCTGATCCAAAAGTCGTATAAGCTGTTAGAAAAAAACATTTATGGCAACATCATCTACAATATGCTAGGGTTGGAGGCTTATCTTCAGTATTTTAACAAGAGTGACGCCACTGTCAACAAAGGTATTGAAATACTCGAAAAAGGAGAAGCTTTTCCCAAAGCACCGATAGCTGTGGAAGAGGAAGAAGCAACCAATAAAGATGGAAAGAAAAAAGGAACTGCGTAAACATATAGCAACACTGAAGACACATTATAATTCAGTGTTGCGGAAGTCGCTATCAACCCAAATACTTGCCGCCCTCGAAGCCCATCCGGCTTTTAGGGCGGCAAGCACCGTTTTACTTTACTATTCATTGAAGGATGAAGTAGAAACACATACATTTGTACAAAAATGGAGCAAAAAGAAACGTATTCTACTCCCGGTAGTGGTAGACGATGATTTAGAATTACGGATATATACCGGTCCCGAAGACATGGCAACTGGAAGCTATGGCATAGAAGAACCGACGGGAGAATTATTTACCGACTATGCAACCATAGACTTTATCGCTGTTCCCGGAGTAGCTTTCGACCTGAAAGGAAACCGTCTGGGACGGGGAAAAGGATATTACGATCGACTTTTACCACGCATACCATCAGCCTACAAAGCAGGTATCTGTTTTCCGTTCCAATTAGTAGAAGAAGTTCCTGCGGAATCTTTCGACATCCGCATGGATATAATTATAACCATCAACGAAAAATAATATTTGTAATAACGGTAGCCCCCACTTTCGTATTAAGCGCACGTATCAGCATTTCACGCCCCATCATCAACTCCTGCCGAAGAGCCGCAGAAGTGAGATGCACATACAAAGTCTGATTACGGATATAAAGATTGCTGGTATAAGTTGCCGCAGGTCCCAAGATTTCAGGCCAGGCATCCAACAATCTTTGTTCATTCAACGGAGACTCCAAACTCTCCTGACGAAGAAATTGCTGTATCAGTTTCCCTATCTGTTCAGCGTCATTACGTTTCATTGTTCAGCCTCCATTTCGCGAATGATTCCTTTTTCAACAAAAAACATCTTATAGTCACTGCCCACTTTATGCAAAATGCAATCCAGATGTTCCCGATTCGTATCCGTAATAAAGATCTGCCCGAAATTATCTCCGGCAACCAACTTCACTATCTGCTCCACCCGCGAAGCGTCCAGCTTATCAAAGATATCATCCAGCAATAATAGAGGAACAGTCCTTCCGGTACGTTTCAAAAAATCAAATTGTGCCAGTTTCAAAGCAACCAGATACGTCTTATTCTGTCCTTGCGAACCTTCTTTCTTGATCGGGAACTCCCCTAAAAGCATATTCAGTTCATCCTTATGAATTCCCCGCAAAGAGAAGCCCATAATCTTATCCCGTTCCCGGCTTTGCTTCAATACTTCCAACAACGAAGCCTCCCGCGCATGGGAATCGTAAGACAGTCCAACCTGTTCCTTATCTTGAGAAATGAATGAATAAAAAGACTGGAATATAGGAATAAACTCTTTGATAAACGCCTCACGCTTCTTGAATACAACCTCACCGGCTTGTGCCATCATCTCCTCCCACACCAGAAAGAGTTCTTCTTCCACCGGCAATTCGCTTTTCAGCAAAGTGTTGCGCTGCGTCAATGCTTTATTATAACGGATCAATGCATCCAGGTATTCCTTATCATACTGGGAAATCACCACATCCATAAACCGTCGGCGTTCATCACTTCCACCGGCAATCAGTTCTGAGTCGGCAGGCGACACCATGACCAGAGGCAGGAAACCGATGTGGTCCGAAAAACGGCTGTATTCTTTCTTATTCCTTTTGAATTGTTTCTTCGAACGGCGTTTCATTCCACAATAAATCTCTTCGGGAGTTCCATCCTCCGCCTCATAGAAACCTTGAATAACAAAGAAGTCCTGTTCATGACGAATATTCTGAGAATCAATCGGATTACCGGAGCTCTTACAGAAAGATAAAAAGTACACCGCATCCAACAAGTTGGTCTTTCCCATTCCATTCTGTCCGAAAAAACAGTTCAGTTTAGCGGAGAATCCCAGCTCCACCTCTTCCAAATTCTTATAATTCAATATGGATATTCGTTTCAGTATCATTGTTTACACGTTAATTTGTTCACAAAAGTAGCAAGATTTTCGTGGTTTTCGGAGGTAAAATAAAAAAAGATGGCTCTAAATTTCATTTGTAGATATAAAAAAACTAATTTTGCGAGTCGAAATATCAAACAGTGAATAATAACAAAAAGAATCATATAAAAATGGCAGAACAAAAAAATCAGAATGAACATCTGAATGTAGAAGATGCACTGACACAATCGGAAGCGTTTCTTATCAAGTACAAAAACGCAATCATCGGCGGTGTTGTTGCTGTGATTATTATTGTAGCAGGTTTTATCATGTACAAAAACCTCTATGCTGAACCTCGTGAAGAAAAAGCACAAGCTGCTCTTTTCAAAGGACAGGAATACTTTGAGCAGGACGCTTTTGAGCAGGCTCTGAACGGTGACAGTATCGGTTATGCCGGTTTCCTGAAAGTAGCGGATGACTACAGTGGAACAAAAGCCGCTAACTTGGCAAAAGCATATGCAGGTATCTGCTACGCACAACTCGGTAAATATGAAGATGCAGTAAAGATGCTGGATAGCTTCGACGGAAGCGACCAGATGGTTGCTCCGGCAATCTTGGGTGCTGCCGGCAACTGCTATGCGCAACTTGGACAATTAGATAAAGCGGCTTCTACTCTGCTGTCGGCAGCAGACAAAGCTGACAACAATACACTGAGCCCGATCTTCCTGTTGCAAGCCGGAGAAATCCTGGTAAAACAAGGAAAATATGACGATGCAGTAAACGCTTATACTAAGATTAAGGATAAATATTTCCAGTCTTACCAAGCAATGGACATCGACAAATACATCGAACAAGCTAAATTGATGAAAAAATAATAAGGCTCTAAATACCTTACTATATATAACTAAGTATATTATACTTTTTAGACGCGGATAACGCAGATAACGCGAATTTCAAAATGAACAAATCCGCATTATCTGCGTTATTTACGTTTAAAAGTCAATCCCCAAAATTCAAATTACTACTTACTATGGCAACAGCTTACCATAATTTATCCGAATACGATTTCAACTCTGTTCCGAACGCAGAGAATATGAAATTCGGCATTGTTGTATCTGAATGGAACTTCAATATTACAGGTGCTTTACTGAAAGGAGCGGTCGATACATTAAAAAAACATGGAGCCAAAAATGAAAATATTCTGGTAAAAACCGTACCCGGAAGTTTCGAACTTACCTTTGGCGCTAATCAAATGATGGAAAATTGTGATATTGATGCAATAATCGCAATCGGTTGCGTAATTAAAGGAGATACTCCGCATTTTGATTATGTTTGCATGGGAGCCACTCAAGGAATTACCGAGCTAAACGCAACTGGCGATATACCAGTAATTTACGGATTAATTACCACCAATACAATGGAGCAAGCAGAGGATCGTGCCGGTGGTAAGCTAGGTAACAAAGGAGACGAATGTGCAATTACTGCAATAAAAATGATTGATTTTGTTTGGAGTTTAAATAAATAGTTGTATCTTTGCACCGCAATTGAGAAACAAACCTCCTCAAGAGCAAAATAAAGGGCAAATACCAGAGTGGCCAAATGGGGCAGACTGTAAATCTGCTGGCTTACGCCTTCGGTGGTTCGAATCCATCTTTGCCCACAAAAATTGCGGAAGTAGCTCAGTTGATAGAGCATTAGCCTTCCAAGCTGAGGGTCGCGGGTTTGAGCCCCGTCTTCCGCTCTTTAAAGAGAATCCGAGAAATTGGATTCTCTTTTTTTATATACTTTAGACCGCCCAAATTATCTCTGCATCATGAAACCGAAACTATACAAACGGCAATTATAAAAAATATTATCAAAGCTCCATACAAGTACAAATGATTAAGAAAAAAAGTAATATCTATTTTCTACTTGAAATATGAATAAAATTATTACTTTTGACACTCAAATGAAAAGAGGAGTAACCCTTATAAAAAAATAAAATATGATGAAAAGACTACTTACAGTTACTGCAATCGGTCTGACGCTGCTAACCTGGCATGACAGCTGCACACACCCACCTAAAACTCAAGCAGCTTTCGTTCCCAAAGTAGCAACTCCTACCCGCCCCACCGAACTGAACAGACTTTCCATCGAGAACAATTCATCTCCGGTTGAAATCCCCGTTTTCACACATGGCGGATGAAACAAAGTAAATACATTTATGAAGACAGCTATTCCAAAACCCTCCAAACAGAGCATTATCCGTGAAGCCAGAGATTATGTAATGATTGCCGTCGGCATGATTTTGTACGGCATCGGCTGGACGGTATTCTTACTACCTAACGATATAACCACCGGAGGAGTGCCGGGTATCGCATCTATCGTATATTGGGCTACCGGCTTCCCCGTGCAATACACGTATTTCGCCATCAACTTTTTCTTGCTTTTGCTTGCCCTTAAATTATTAGGGTTGAAGTTCTGTATCAAAACGATCTTTGGAGTATTCACTTTGACCTTCTTTTTGTCTGTTATTCAAAAGATGGCGACAGGTATCAGTCTGCTTCACGACCAGCCGTTCATGGCATGTGTCATAGGAGCCTCGTTTTGCGGAGGTGGTATCGGTGTAGCCTTTTCATCCAACGGAAGTACAGGCGGAACAGACATTATCGCTGCCATCATCAACAAATATAGAGACATCACTTTAGGAAGAGTTGTATTAATTTGTGATATGATTATTATCTCTTCCAGTTATTTTGTCTTAAAAGACTGGGAAAAAGTGGTGTATGGATTTGTAACTCTATATATTTGTAGTTTCGTTCTTGACCAGGTAGTGAACAGCGCACGCCAATCCGTACAATTCTTTATCATATCCAACAAATATGAAGAAATAGGGCGGTGTATTAACGAATATCCACATCGGGGAGTGACGATTATCAATGCAACCGGTTTTTATACGGGACGTGAAGTGAAGATGATGTTCGTATTAGCGAAAAAACGGGAATCACCTATCATATTCCGGTTGATTAAAGATATAGACCCGAATGCTTTTGTTTCACAAAGTGCAGTCATCGGAGTGTATGGAGAAGGATTTGATCATATAAAAATAAAATAAACAAGAAATGAAAAACCAATATTGAAAAACATGAAATTTCGACCAACCCCCAAGTTATTAACAGGCATTTTCATGGGAATCGTTTCCCTGACAACATTTAATGCGACGGCTGAAAACGCTGTAAAGCCTTATTGGCAAGACGTGCAAGTAGTTGCTGTCAACAAAGAGTACCCCCGTACTGTGTTTATGACGTATGACAACCGCGACGATGCGCTAAGCGGCAAGTTTGAGCGAAGCAAATATTACCGCTTATTGAATGGAACATGGAAGTTCTTTTTTGTAGATTCCTATAAAAAACTTCCTGATAACATTACCGATCCGAATATCAGCACAGAATCGTGGGATGATATTCAAGTACCCGGTAATTGGGAAGTACAAGGACATGGAACAGCCATCTACACGAACCACGGATATGAGTTCAAACCGCGTAACCCTCAGCCCCCTACTCTGCCCGAAGCGAATCCGGTAGGAGTATACCGCCGGAATATCGACATTCCCTCCAATTGGGACGGACGGGATATCTACCTGCATCTGGCCGGAGTCAAATCCGGTGTATACGTATATATCAACGGACAGGAAGTGGGATATAGCGAAGATTCCAAGAATCCCGCTGAATTCCTTATCAACAAATATGTGAAACCCGGCAAGAACGTACTCACCCTAAAGATCTTCCGTTGGAGTACGGGTTCTTATCTCGAATGTCAGGACTTCTGGCGTATAAGTGGTATCGAACGTGACGTATACCTCTATTCACAGCCCAAAGTGGCAATCAAGGATTTCCGGGTAACATCGACATTGGATGATACTTATAAAAATGGTATCTTCAAGTTGACTATGGATATCCGCAATACCGGTTCTCAAACTTCCAAAGATTATATTATCGGATATAAGGTTTTTGATCCGAAAACAAATAAGGTAATCGCCGAAAGCGAAAAGAATTCCGCATTCAACGCCAACAGTACGATTTCTCTCTTCGGACATACGGAAATAGAGATACCCGATGTAAAGACATGGACCTCAGAACACCCCAATCTCTACAAACTGCTGATGTATATCAAGGACGGAGAGAAAATTGTGGAAATGGTTCCTTTCAATATCGGTTTCCGCCGCATTGAGATTAAGCCGATCGAACAAAAAGCCGCCAACGGACAGCCGTATGTCTGCTTATTCATCAACGGTCAACCTCTGAAACTGAAAGGGGTGAATATCCATGAACACAACCCGGCTACAGGACATTACGTACCAGAGGATTTGATGCGTCGTGACTTCGAGCTGATGAAACAACATAACTTGAACAGCGTACGTCTTTGCCACTATCCACAAGACCGCCGCTTCTACGAACTTTGCGACGAATACGGGCTGTACGTCTATGACGAGGCAAACATAGAAAGTCATGGAATGTACTACGATCTCCGTAAAGGCGGCACGCTGGGTAACAACCCCGAATGGCTGAAACCACACATGGACCGTACGATCAATATGTTCGAACGTAACAAAAACTATCCGAGTGTTACCATCTGGTCATTGGGCAATGAAGCTGGAAACGGATATAACTTCTATCAGACTTACCTATGGCTGAAAGAAGCGGATAAGAATATCATGGCACGCCCCGTTAACTACGAACGTGCTCAATGGGAATGGAACTCCGATATGTATGTTCCTCAATATCCGGGTGCCGATTGGTTGGAAAGTATCGGCAAAAACGGCAGTGACCGCCCTGTAGCTCCTTCCGAATATGCGCACGCTATGGGTAACTCCACCGGAAACCTGTGGGGACAGTGGCAGGCTATCTATAAGTATCCGAATCTTCAGGGTGGATATATTTGGGACTGGGTAGATCAAGGTATTCTCCAAAAAGACAAAAACGGAAAAGAATATTGGGCATACGGAGGCGATTTCGGTGTAAATGCGCCCAGCGACGGTAACTTCCTTTGCAACGGTCTTGTAAACCCCGACCGAAGTCCGCACCCCGCAATGGCTGAAGTGAAGTATGTACATCAGAATGTAGGATTTGAAGCAACAGACATCGCATCCGGCAAATTCAAGATTACCAATCGTTTCTACTTCACTAATCTGAAAAAATATCAGATTCATTATAATGTGGTCGCTAACAACAAAATCATAAGAGGCGGCAAGGTATCATTGGATATCGAACCGCAAGCTTCCAAAGAATTCACAGTACCGGTCAATGGGCTGAAAGCACAGCCGGGAACAGAATATTTTGTCAACTTCAGCGTAACGACAGTGGAGCCGGAACCTTTAATTCCGATTGGTTATGAAATAGCATACGACCAGTTCCAACTTCCTGTTCAGGCAGAAAAAGAAACGTATAAAGTCAGCGGACCTGCACTGAGCACATCCACACAAGGAGATGAACTCATTGTATCGTCTTCAAAGGTAAATTTCGTATTTAATAAGAAAAGCGGTCTGGTGACTTCCTATAAAGTAGACGGTACTGAATATTTCAAGGATGGATCCGGTATCCAACCTAATTTCTGGCGTGCTCCCAATGACAATGATTATGGAAACGGCGCTCCCAAACGTTTACAAGTTTGGAAAGAGTCGAGCAAGAATTTCCATGTGACGGATGTCAGCATGACGAATGAGAATAAAGTGGTTTCATTAAATGCAACTTACTTGTTGGCTGCCGGAAACCTTTATATAGTCACTTACAAAATCTATCCGAGCGGAGTAGTCAATGTGAATGCCAAGTTTACTTCTACGGATATGCAAGCAGCAGAAACGGAAGTTTCCGAAGCTACCCGCATGGCTACTTTCACTCCCGGAAGTGATGCAGCCCGCAAAGCAGCTTCCAAGTTGGAGGTTCCACGCATAGGAGTACGTTTCCGTCTGCCGGCTCAGATGAATAACGTACAATACTTCGGTCGTGGTCCGGAAGAAAATTACACCGACCGTAATCACGGAACAGTTGTCGGTGTATATAAGACAACGGCAGACAAAATGTATTTCAACTATGTTCGTCCGCAAGAAAACGGACATCGCACCGATACACGTTGGATTGCCCTGTCTCCGGACAAAGGCAAGGGGCTGGTCATTGTAGCCGACAGCTTAGTCGGATTCAACGCTTTACGCAACTCAATCGAAGATTTCGATTCGGAAGAAGCGCTTCCTCATCCTTACCAATGGAGTAACTTCACTCCCGAAGAAGTTGCCAATCACAATGAAAAAGCGGCACGTAACGTTCTGAGAAGAATGCATCATGTCAATGATATCACTCCAAGAGACTTCGTGGAAGTATGTGTGGATATGAAGCAACAAGGCGTGGGTGGCTATGACAGTTGGGGATCACGTCCGGAACCAATCTATCAGATTCCGGCCAATCGCGAATACAATTGGGGATTCACACTCGTCCCCGTCCGTTCTCCCGGTCAGGCCAATGAAGCCGCTAAATATGATTATCGATAACCTTAGTATAAATTTTTAAAGAAAAGACCCATGAAAGATTTATCTGGCATTGTAGCTAAATTCAAAGTTCAAGGCACAGTAGAAGAGATCAAGCCTTTAGGAACAGGACTTATCAACGACACCTATAAAGTAAACACCAAAGAGGTAGATGCCCCCGACTATGTCCTGCAACGCATCAATCATGCTATCTTTCAGAATGTAGAAATGCTTCAAGCAAATATATCCGCCGTTACAGGACATATACGCAAAAAACTGACAGAAGCAGGCGAAGCGGATATTGACCGCAAGGTGTTGAACTTCCTCGAAACGGAAGAAGGCAAGACATATTGGTTCGACGGTGAAAGTTACTGGCGTGTGATGGTATTCATCCCACGTGCAAAGACCTACGAGACGGTCAATCCCGAATATTCAAATTATGCCGGAAAAGCATTCGGTAATTTCCAGGCTATGCTAGCCGATATTCCGGAAACACTGGGAGAAACGATTCCCGACTTCCACAACATGGAGTTCCGTCTCAAACAACTTCGCGACGCTGTTACAGCGAATACAGCCGGAAGAGTGGCAGAAGTACAGTACTATCTGGATGAAATAGAAAAACGTGCAGACGAAATGTGTAAAGCGGAACGTCTGTATCGGGAAGGTAAACTCCCCAAACGAGTCTGCCATTGCGATACGAAAGTTAATAATATGATGTTCGACGAAGATGGCAAAGTGTTATGCGTCATTGACTTGGATACGGTAATGCCCAGCTTTATCTTCTCCGACTACGGTGATTTCCTCCGTACGGGAGCTAATACGGGTGACGAGGACGACAAGGATTTGGATCGTGTCAACTTCAATATGGAAATATTCAAGGCATTTACAAAAGGCTATCTGGAAGGCGCCAAGTCATTCCTGACTCCGATAGAGATCGAGAATCTTCCTTATGCAGCCGCACTATTCCCTTATATGCAGTGTGTACGGTTCTTGGCTGATTACATCAATGGAGATACTTACTATAAGATTAAATATCCCGAACATAACTTGGTTCGCACCAAAGCACAATTCAAGTTATTGCAAAGCGTAGAAGCTCACACACCGGAAATGGTGGAATTCATCAACGAATGCTTAAAAAGTTGAGAGTGGAGAATTGAGAGTGGAGAGTTTACCTGGTAAAAGCTCCATTCTCCCAGCGATAAACAATAGGAAGGCGGAGAAACGGCTTCAATTTCTCTGCCGTTTCTTTTGACATATAATCGGGAGTGGTCAATGTAACGGTCAGCTCTGTATTCTCTTTATTAAAGTCAGCTTTCATCAGTAGCATATCTGCCGGACGGCTAGCCTCATCAAATTCATAAACAGCTGTCGGTTCCGGAGTATTCAGGAAATCGTTCAATATCGGTAAAGTGACAAACTGAGAAGCTGCAAGCGGTTGCCAGTCGGTAGTATAAAAGTGAATACGGCTGTCGCAAGCAGGAGCGCAAGCCGTAGAAATAGTACAAATAATATTCGTCGTATCGTTCAACGCTAATAATTTCATTTGCCAGGTAGTCTGTGGAGACATCTGCATACGGATATAGTCTTTACTTAAATCCGTCATTTCCGATTTCTTACCGAATCGGTTCTCTACCTGTGCCCTCATCTTACTTTCCAGAAAGTCGATACAGTCTTCACGATTTACTTTGGTCAGCAGAGGACTCAAAGAATCCGGCATATTCACAAATACGGTTTTAGCTTCTTGCGCCTGAAGAGAAGTCATAGAAATGCTCCCGGCAACAGAAAAAAAGATTGCGACTGCTAATTTATTTATTTTCATATTTATCTTATTTAGTCCCCAAATATAAGAATATCATTCCGATTAACACTAGTATAAGGTCAATCGCTTTGCTTTTTAAATTCTTTTCACGGAAGAAAAGCGCACCGAAAATGAAAGAAACAATTACACTTCCCCGACGAACCATCGAAACAATGGAAATCATGGAATCATCATAACTCAATGCATAGAAATAGACAAAGTCGGCTGCAGAGAGGAAAATGGAAATCAGGATAATCGTCCAATCCCAGCGAAAAGGGGTAGTCGACTTTCTTTTCGGCCACCAAAGCAATAACAGAATGGGACACATGATAAAAACCTGATAAACATTATACCAAGACTGCACCAACATCGGGTTCAATGACTTCATCAGATACTTGTCATACAATCCGCTGATAGCTCCCGTTATCGCAGCCAGCACGATAAAGAATATCCATTTATTATGCTTGAAGTCGATTCCTTCTTTCTTTCCCGAACGGCTCAGCATGAAAAAAGAGACAACAGCCAGCAGCACACCGATCCATTGATAAAGGTTCAACCGCTCGCCAAACACGAGCATTGCCCCTACAAGCACCATCACCGGACGGGTGGCATTGATCGGTCCTACGATCGTAATAGGCAAATGTTTCATCCCGAAATAACCGAATATCCATGAAGACAGCACTATGAATGACTTGATGATAATATATTTATGCTGTTCCCAACCCGCAACAGGGACATTGAATATACTTCCTCCCAACAGATTCGGCTCATATATAGAGAACAGGATAAACGGCAGGAAGATAAGGCTGGAAAAGAAAGTGTTCAAGAACAATACAGGAAGCACCGCATTGTCTTTCAGTGATTTCTTTTTAAATACATCATAAAAGCCCAACAAAGTAGCTGATAAAAAAGCCAATAATAACCACATAGAAAATAAGTAAGAAGTAAAAATTAAAAATTAAAGGTGTGTAGGAGAAAGGAATATCGTATCAGGATATTCCACATTCACCAGAAACAAAGCCTGTCCCGGAGCGGAAGTCCCGGCTTTGCAACGGTCTTTCTGTTCTATAATTCGCCTGAAGCCCTCAATGGAAAGCTTTCCACGCCCCACTTCAATCAGTGTGCCCACTATGGCACGCACCATATTCCGCAAAAAGCGGTCGGCCCGGATGGTAAACACCCAAGTGGCGTCCTCTTCCCGTGTCCATTCCGCATGGGTAATATGGCAGATATTTGTCTTTACATCCGTATGCAATTTGCTGAAACTCGTAAAGTCAGTATATTCGAAAAGCACTTTCGCCGCCTCATTCATACGTTCATAATCCAACGGACTGTAAACCCTGCAGCGATATTGCCGGTTGAAAGGATATTTGGCAGTGGTCACATAATATTTGTAAGTCCGGGCTGTCGCATCAAAACGCGCATGAGCCTCCGGCCGGACACGGCAAACACGATAGACAGAAATATCAGGCGGTAACAAACGATTCAGTTTGTCGGCAACGGATTCCGTATCCAACGGTTCATCATAGTCAAAATGGGCAACCATCAAAGAGGCGTGCACCCCCGCATCAGTTCTCCCCGCTCCCACAACTTCTATCTCACGACGCAGAAAGGTAGACAATGCGTTCATCAAGCATTCCTGCACACTAATTCCATTCGGTTGAATCTGCCAACCGTGATAGTTGGTTCCATCATAAGCCAAATAAATAAAATACCTTTGCACGCTTATTCCTCCTTTTTTGAATTTTCGCGTGCAAAAGTAGTCATTTTATCTTATTTATCTTTGTATAGTTCGCATAAACTCGTATATTTGAAAAACAATATGGATGATTCACTAACTGTACCAAATTATGAGCAGTACTATTTTCCTCATTATCGCCCTCGTCACAACAGGCATTTTTGTGATTCAATTTATTCTATCAATCTTCTTCGGAGATATAGACGCTGATGTTGACGTAGACACTGACATCAGCAGCGTAGTTTCTTTCAAGGGGCTCACCCATTTCGGAATCGGATTTGGCTGGTATATGTATTTGGCAGGAAATACGGAGATTCAAACCTATGCCGTTGCAATCTTTGTAGGTCTCTGTTTCGTTCTCGCCGTCTGGTTCTTGTATAAAAAAGCTTTCCAACTACAACAGGTAAACCGTTCCGAACAGACAGAACAGTTGGTCGGACGCGAATGTACGATCTACTTCAAGCAAAATGACGGCAGATACACCGTACAGACAAAACGGGATGGAGCCATGCGCGAAGTGGACGTAATCTCCGAATCGGGAAAGACGTATCAAACGGGAGAGCATACGGTTATCACCCGATATCAGAACGGGACATTGTATATTCAGTAACTATTTAAAATACACAAATCTATGACACAAGAAATTCTAATCATGGTCGCTATATTAGTGGCGGTCATCTTACTCACTTTTATCGGTATCTTGTCTCGTTATCGCAAATGTAAGAGTGACGAAGTCCTCGTTGTATACGGTAAGACAGGAAGAGACAAAAAATCCGCAAAGCTATATCACGGAGGAGCAGCCTTTGTATGGCCGATTATCCAAGGGTATGAGTTCTTGTCAATGAAGCCGATGCAGATCGACTGCAAACTGACGGGGGCTCTTTCCGCACAGAATATACGTGTCGATGTACCGACTACTATCACTGTAGCCATCAGTACCGACCCGGAAGTGATGCAAAATGCCGCCGAACGTATGTTAGGGCTGACAATGGACGACAAACAGAATCTGATTACAGATGTAGTCTATGGGCAGATGCGTTTGGTTATCGCCGACATGACGATTGAAGAACTGAACTCCGACCGCGACAAGTTCCTTTCTAAAGTAAAAGACAATATCGATACGGAACTTCGCAAATTCGGTCTGTACCTCATGAATATCAATATCAGTGATATCCGTGACGCTGCCAACTATATCGTAAACTTAGGTAAGGAAGCCGAAAGTAAGGCACAGAATGAGGCGCAAGCGAACATCGAGGAACAGGAAAAATTAGGTGCCATTAAGATTGCCAATCAAATAAAAGAACGGGAAACAAAGGTTGCCGAGACGCGTAAAGACCAGGATATCGCCATTGCAGAAACAAAGAAATTGCAGGAAATTTCCGTTGCCAATGCAGACAAGGACAGAATCTCCCAAGTAGCCATCGCAAATGCAGAAAAAGAATCTCAAGTAGCCAAAGCGGAAGCTGAAAAGAACATCCGTATCGAACAGGCAAATACCGAAAAAGAAAGTCGTATTGCCGAACTGAACTCCGACATGGAAATCAAACAGGCGGAAGCTGCGAAGAAAGCCGCTATCGGGCGAAATGACGCACAAAAAGAGGTTGCTTTATCAAATGCGGATTTGGCTGTAACACAAGCTAACGCTGATAAGCAAGCCGGTGAAGCCGCTGCAAGATCGGAAGCAGCTGTACAAACAGCCCGTGAAATCGCTCAAAAAGAAGTAGAAGAAGCAAAAGCCCGGAAAGTGGAATCTTCATTAAAGGCGGAAAAGATTGTACCTGCCGAAATCTCCAGGCAGGAAGCTATTCTTCAAGCAAACGCTATTGCGGAAAAGATAACCCGTGAAGCGGAAGCCCGTGCAAAAGCCACTTTGGCACAAGCGGAAGCAGAAGCAAAAGCTATCCAACTGAAACTGGAAGCGGAAGCAGAAGGTAAAAAGCGTTCATTACTTGCCGAAGCGGAAGGTTTCGAAGCAATGGTAAGAGCTGCCGAATCCAATCCGGCTATCGCCATCCAATACAAGATGGTAGACCAATGGAAAGAAATTGCCGGTGAACAGGTGAAAGCATTCGAACATATAAACTTAGGAAATATCACCGTATTTGACGGCGGAAACGGAGGAACAAGCAATTTCTTGAATACATTAGTAAAAACGGTTGCACCAAGTCTCGGTGTATTGGACAAGTTGCCTATCGGTGAAACAGTGAAAGGTATCATTAATCCGGAAAATAAAACGGAAGAAAAGCCCGCAACGAAAGCTGAAGAAAAAAAGAAATAATCCGAATTTATTAGTTTAGTAAAGTGCGCTGATGAGAAAAAGAAAAGTCTTATTCTCATCAGCGCACTTTTATCATATATACGAATCAGTATAAAAACGGTGCGGAAAGGAGCCAAATACTATTTTTATTTCTTTTTCTGCCTAATCAGATTAGCCGCGTTACTTATTCTTTTTGCGTTTGACTATAGTATTCCGCAAGAGTAACTATAGTCTTCCTTACGTATAACTATAGTCATACGCAAAGTACACTATAGTTATACGAAGTAAAAGTAACGAATGAAATGAGTCTAAATAGTGAATCGATTATAAAAGAATGCCTATAGAAATCAATAAGAATAAGAAGGCTATCATTGTTTAATTCAAAACCTAGTACGTTTATGAATATGCAGCGGAAATAATGCAAAGCATAGAACGTATGGAAAAATAGCGTATATTTGCGGGCAAAAAGACAAAATGACTATTTACAAGCTTCGCATACTACCACTATTTTTACTAGTTATTAGCTTCACGACATTCACTTCAGGGTGCAAAAAGAAAGATATGTCACTGAAACTGAATGAGCCCCGCAACATTCGTGGCGTTGTCAGTTACAAACGCTCTTTCCCTGATTTGAACGATGCACATCTCAAAGTCGCTAAAAAGATAGGTATCAGCCCGTTGGCAGACCGAGAGGAAGCGGAAGCTATGAAAGAAAAGCTGACTCATATCACTGATAATGATTTCTATACAGTAGATTCATTAACACACTCCATCCCCTACCTCGTTCCACGTGCCAGCGCATTGCTCGATACAATCGGCTCCAACTTTCTCGATTCACTGGCTGCCAAAGGGTTGAACCCGAATCAAGTGATTGTCACATCCGTGCTGCGTACACAAAACGATGTGAAGCGTCTCCGCCGCCGCAACGGAAATGCTTCCGTCAATTCGGCACATTGTTTCGGGGCTACTTTCGATGTAAGTTGGAAACGTTTCAAGAAAGTAGAAGATGAAGACGGACGCCCCTTACAGAATGTCAGCGCAGACACCCTTAAACTCGTCCTGTCAGAGGTATTGAGAGACTTGCGGAAAGCTGAAAAATGCTATATTAAATATGAGCTGAAGCAAGGTTGTTTCCATATTACGGCCAGGTGACGTAAGAAATGAATGTAAATTGCAATAAAATTCGCCCCTAAACAATCAGAGAATCCAAAACGTTTCATTAAATTTGCAGAAATTTTTCTTTAATACAATTGAATGATAGAGAAACTGATTGTTCTTGAGGACATTGATCCGGTTATTTTTTACGGTGTAAACAACGCCAACATACAGTTAATTAAAGCTTTATATCCGAAGCTACGCATAGTTGCCCGAGGTAATGTCATCAAAGTGCTGGGCGATGAGGAAGAAATGTGTGCTTTCGAAGAAAATATCACCAAACTTGAGAAATACTGTGCCGAATATAACTCTCTGAAAGAAGAGGTTATCATTGACATTATAAAAGGAAATGCCCCGCAAGCAGAGCAAACCGGAAACGTGATTGTATTCAGCGTCACAGGAAAACCCATCATCCCCCGAAGTGAAAACCAGCTGAAACTGGTAGAAGGATTTGCCAAGAATGATATGGTATTCGCCATCGGTCCGGCGGGTTCGGGAAAGACATATACCGCTATCGCCCTTGCCGTACGCGCATTGAAGAATAAAGAAATCAAGAAAATCATCCTTAGCCGCCCCGCCGTAGAAGCCGGAGAAAAGCTCGGTTTCCTGCCCGGCGACATGAAAGATAAGATCGACCCATACTTGCAACCTTTATATGATGCCTTGCAAGACATGATACCTGCCGCCAAGTTAAAGGAATACATGGAATTGAACGTTATCCAGATTGCTCCGTTAGCCTTTATGCGCGGACGCACACTGAATGACGCAGTCGTAATCTTGGATGAAGCCCAAAACACCACTACGCAACAAATCAAAATGTTCCTTACCCGTATGGGTATGAACACCAAAATGATTGTGACGGGAGACATGACACAGATCGACCTCCCCGCTTCACAAACATCGGGACTGGTGCAAGCCCTCCGTATCTTGAAAGGAGTGAAAGGTATCAGTTTTGTTGAACTGAGTAAAAAGGATATCGTACGCCATAAACTGGTGGAACGTATCGTGGATGCTTACGAAAAATTCGACAAAGAAGCGAAAGCCGAGCGGAACGGTTCACTACAGAGGACACAAAGCACACAGAGGATTTAATCCAAATATCTCAATGAAGACTCTGTGTACTCCGTGTCCTCCGTGGTGAAATTAAAGAAAGAAGCATAATTTTAATATATATATCATTATGAAAGCATTAACAAAAACAGATTTCAACTTTCCTGGACAGAAAAGTGTGTATCACGGAAAAGTGCGCGATGTGTACAACATCAACGGCGAAAAACTCGTCATGGTAGCAACCGACCGTATTTCGGCCTTTGACGTAGTACTGCCCGAAGGTATCCCTTACAAAGGACAAATGCTGAACCAGATTGCAGCTAAATTCCTTGACGCCACTACTGACATTTGCCCGAACTGGAAACTGGCTACTCCGGACCCGATGGTAACGGTAGGTGTATTGTGCGAAGGCTTCCCGGTAGAAATGATTGTACGCGGCTATCTCTGCGGCAGCGCATGGCGTGCTTACAAAAGCGGCGTACGCGAAATTTGCGGTGTGAAGTTACCGGACGGAATGCGTGAAAACGAAAAATTTCCGGAACCAATCATCACTCCGACTACAAAAGCCGAAATGGGATTGCACGACGAAGACATCTCCAAAGAAGAAATCCTGAAACAAGGACTGGCTACTCCGGAAGAATATGAGGTTCTCGAAAAATACACATTAGCTCTCTTCAAACGCGGCACTGAAATCGCAGCGGAACGCGGACTGATTCTCGTAGATACAAAATACGAATTCGGTAAGCATAACGGTACCATCTATCTGATGGACGAAATCCACACACCGGACTCAAGCCGTTATTTTTACTCTGAAGGTTATCAGGAACGCTTCGAAAAAGGCGAACCGCAGAAACAGCTTTCTAAAGAATTCGTCCGCGAATGGTTGATGGAGAACGGTTTCCAGGGTAAAGAAGGTCAGAAAGTGCCCGAAATGACTCCGGCTATCGTACAGAGCATCAGCGACCGTTATATCGAATTGTTCGAGAACATCACCGGTGAGAAATTTGTAAAAGAAGATACCAGCAATATTGCTGAACGTATCGAAAAGAACGTTATGAATTTCTTGACTGAATAAGAATGGATTACCCGCAACAACATATCAAACCTTACGACAAGGAAGGAAAGAAAACCGAGCAGGTGGAACGTATGTTCGACAACATCGCGCATGCCTACGATAAGTTGAATCACACCTTATCCTTAGGGATAGACCGCAGTTGGAGACGTAAGGCCATAGCCTGGCTTCGCCCTTTCCATCCGCAACGTATGATGGATGTAGCTACCGGCACAGGAGATTTTGCCATCCTTGCCTGCCGCGAGCTGCAACCCGCTGAGTTAATCGGCACGGATATATCGGAAGGTATGATGAATGTGGGACGTGAAAAAGTAAAGAAGGAAGGACTCTCGGACAAAATATCTTTTGCCCGGGAGGACTGTACTTCACTCTCTTTTGCCGACAATGACTTTGACGCTATTACCGTAGCTTTCGGTATCCGCAACTTCGAAGACCTCGACAAAGGTCTCTCCGAGATGTGCCGTGTACTGAAACCGGGAGGCCATCTTGTGATTCTGGAGCTAACCACTCCGGAGCGCTTTCCGATGAAGCAACTATTCTCCATCTACTCAAAAATCGTCATTCCGTTACTGGGCAAACTTCTCTCCAAAGACAACAGCGCTTACCGTTATTTGCCGGACACCATCAAAGTATTTCCGCAAGGGGAAATAATGAAAGGAGTTCTTTCAAAAGCCGGATTCGGCGAAGTGAGTTTCAAGCGGCTGACCTTTGGTATCTGCACTCTTTATACTGCGACAAAATAGTGAGTTAATTAATTTAATCCTTTTCTTTTATGGAAAAATATGGTTTAATCGGTTATCCTCTGAGACATTCATTTTCTATCGGATACTTTAATGAGAAATTCAAATCCGAGGGTATCGATGCAGAGTATGTGAATTTCGAGATTCCCAGTATCAATAACTTCATGGAAGTCATCGAAGAGAACCCCAATTTATGCGGACTCAATGTCACCATTCCTTACAAGGAGCAAGTAATTCCTTTCCTGGATGAACTCGATCGTGACACGGCAAAGATAGGAGCAGTAAACGTGATTAAAATCATCCGCCAACCAAAAGGTAAAGTAAAATTAGTAGGTTATAACTCTGACATTATCGGATTTTCCCAATCCATACAGCCTTTATTGCAACCCCATCACAAGAAAGCCTTGATTCTAGGTACCGGCGGGGCCTCCAAAGCAGTCTATCACGGACTTAAAAATCTGGGAATCGAAAGTGTATTCGTTTCACGCACTCATAAAGCGGACAATATGCTGACTTACGAAGAGCTAACCCCCGAAATCATGGCGGAATATACGATTATCGTCAACACTACTCCCGTAGGTATGTTTCCTAAAGTCGATTTCTGCCCGAATATCCCATACAATCTAGTAACTCCAAACCATTTGCTCTACGATTTGTTATATAATCCGAATGTTACCCTTTTTATGAAAAAGGGTGAAGCACAAGGAGCCGTTGTCAAAAACGGTCTGGAAATGTTGCTTCTTCAAGCATTCGCCGCTTGGGAAATCTGGCATAAGTAAATCACATTTCCCCTCACTCTCGGCAGAAGAAGTCAGGGGCAAATCAAAGAGGTATAATTATGAGGAGAAAAGTTGTCTATAGCATTATCGTTGTCATGTTGATATTGACCGGTTGTACCATTGGAGGAAGTTTCTATATGTTGAATCTATCTCTGACGCCGGATGGCAAGATATTGTCTAAAGACGCTGATTCTTATCCTTTTATGTACAGAAACTATCCTTTTCTGCGTTCGTGGGTAGATAGTCTGCGACAAGTAAATGCCCTGAAAGACACTTTTATCGTCAACCCGCACGGCATACAGCTTCATGCTTACTATGTGGCTGCTCCCAGACCCACAAACAAAACCGCAGTTATTGTACACGGATATACGGATAATGCTATCCGTATGTTTATGATCGGTTACCTCTACAATCGGGATTTAGGCTTCAACATTTTGCTTCCCGACCTTCAGCACCAAGGCGAAAGTGAAGGTCGGGCCATTCAGATGGGATGGAAAGACCGTCTGGATGTATTGCAATGGATGAACATCACCAATAGTATCTTTGGAGACAGCACGCAGATGGTAGTGCATGGTATTTCGATGGGAGGCGCAACCACAATGATGGTATCCGGTGAGGAGCAGCAGCCTTTCGTCAAGTGCTTTGTGGAAGATTGCGGTTATACCAGTGTGTGGGATGAATTTTCCCATGAGCTGAAAAGTTCTTTCGGTCTCCCTCCTTTCCCTTTGATGTATACCACCAGTTGGCTATGCGAAAAGAAGTACGGATGGAATTTCAAAGAGGCCTCTTCGCTGAAACAAGTAGCAAAATGCCAACTGCCGATGTTGTTTATCCACGGCGACAAAGATACATACGTTCCGACTTGGATGGTTTATCCGCTTTACGAAGCAAAACCGGAACCTAAAGAACTTTGGATAGTACCAGGTGCGGCTCACGCCCTTTCATACAAAGAGAATAAACAGGAATACACAGATAAAGTCCGTAAGTTTGTCGGGCAATATATTCATTAAACGATGAAATTAATATTCACATTCATAGCTATTACTTTCTTACTGATCCCCTTACGGGCTCAAGAGAAAGTGTACACAGTAGACAATCTTCCGAAAGTCCACTTACAGAATAAGACGCAATATGTATGCAATCCTGCGGGAATACTGTCAAAAGCAGCCTGTGATAGTATAGATTCCATGCTTTATGCTTTAGAACTGCAAACCGGTATTGAGACGGTCGTTGCAGTGCTTCCCTCCATTGGAGAGGAAGATTGTTTCGATTTCTGTCATCAACTGCTCAATCAATGGGGTGTAGGAAAGAAAGATAAGAATAACGGTTTGGTTATTCTATTAGTAACCGACCAACGCTGCATTCAATTTTATACCGGATACGGTCTGGAAGGAGTTCTCCCCGACGCTATCTGCAAGAGGATTCAGACGAAATACATGATTCCGTATCTGAAAGACGGGAATTGGAATGCCGGAATGGTGGCCGGTTTGAAAGCGACTTGCCAAGTTCTTGACGGTTCTATGGAGAACGATTCTCTTTCCGGTTCAACCAATAACGGAGGTTCATTCGATTTCATCCTCGCCGTATTTTTCTTTATACTGATTGGTGGAGGTATCGCTTTCCTTTCCGCACGCAAGCAAAGCCGTTGTCCGAAATGCGGAAAACACACGTTACAAAGAAGCGGTAGCCGACTGATCTCCAAAGTCAATGGCGTGAGAACCGAAGACATCACTTACACGTGTAGAAATTGCGGTCATACCCTCACACGTCGCCAACAAAGTTATGACAATGATTATCATCACCGAGGTGGTGGCGGTCCGTTTATTGGTGGTTTCGGCGGAGGCAGAAGTTTCGAAGGCGGAGGCAGTTTTGGCGGAGGCAGCTTCGGTGGAGGAATGGGCGGAGGAGGTGGTGCCGGTTCACGATTCTAGTCAATTCACGACTCCAACTAAAACCTAGAAAAGTCAAGGAAACACCAAGATTTAAAATCAAATTATCAATATCAATCAATAAAAACGATAAATATGAAAAAGTCAGTTATCATTATTTTAGCTGTTATAGCTGTCATTGTCATTTGGGCTGTCAGCATGTACAACGGTCTTGTCGCTATGGATGAGAAAGTAAATGGTCAATGGGCCAATGTAGAAACTCAATACCAACGCCGCGCCGATTTAATTCCCAATCTGGTAAATACAGTAAAAGGGTATGCGACACATGAAAAAGAAACGCTGGAAGGAGTGGTTGAAGCACGCAGTCAAGCAACACAAATGAAAGTCGATGCAGCCGACCTGACACCAGAAAAACTCGCTCAATACCAGAAAGCACAGGGCGCCGTTACTTCCGCCTTAGGCAAATTATTAGCAATTACGGAAAATTATCCGGATTTGAAGGCTAATCAGAACTTCCTTGAACTGCAAGCCCAATTGGAGGGGACGGAAAACCGTATCAACGTGGCACGCAAAAATTTCAATGATGCTGCACAGGCTTATAACACCAATATCCGCCGTTTCCCCAAGAATATCTTTGCCGGAATGTTCGGATTTGAAAAGAAAGCTTACTTCGAAGCGGAAGAAGGTAGCGAAAAAGCACCGAAGGTAGAGTTCTGAAAAGAGGCAACGGCATTTCTAGTAAGATAGTTGGCTGTACAAAAAAAAAGCAGTACTTTTGCAGCCGTATACAAAATAATTCTATAACTCATGAGTAATCAACGATACATGATGCGTGGCGTAAGCGCATCAAAAGAAGATGTGCACAACGCCATCAAGAACATCGACAAAGGAATTTTCCCTAAAGCATTCTGCAAAATCATTCCCGATATATTGGGAGGCGATCCGGAATACTGTAACATCATGCATGCCGACGGAGCCGGAACCAAGTCTTCGCTTGCTTATATGTATTGGAAAGAAACCGGCGACCTGTCCGTTTGGAAAGGTATTGCGCAGGACGCTTTGATCATGAATATCGATGACCTGCTTTGCGTGGGGGCCGTAGATAATATTCTTGTCTCTTCTACCATCGGACGCAACAAGCTGTTAATTCCGGGGGAAGTAATTTCCGCCATTATCAATGGAACGGATGAGCTGCTTGCCGAGCTCCGCGAAATGGGAGTAGGCGTATATGCCACCGGTGGTGAGACAGCCGATGTCGGTGATCTTGTCCGCACTATTATTGTTGATTCCACAGTAACTTGCCGCATGAAACGTTCGGATGTGATAGACAATGCCAACATCCGTCCGGGTGATGTGATTGTCGGTCTTGCTTCTTACGGACAAGCTACTTATGAAAAAGAATACAATGGCGGCATGGGCAGCAACGGCCTGACAAGTGCCCGTCACGACGTATTCGGCAAATACCTTGCAGAAAAATATCCGGAAAGCTATGATGCGGCAGTTCCCGAAGAACTGGTTTATTCTGGAAACCTAAAATTGACAGACAGTGTGGAAGGCTCTCCGATCGACGCCGGCAAGTTAGTACTCTCTCCTACCCGTACATACGCGCCGGTAGTAAAGAAGTTGTTGGATGCACTACGTCCTGAAATACACGGAATGGTACACTGCTCCGGTGGTGCACAAACCAAAGTTTTACACTTTGTTGAAAACGTTCGTGTAGTGAAAGATAATCTTTTCCCTGTTCCTCCTTTATTCAAGACTATTCAAGAACAAAGCGGCACAGATTGGGCGGAAATGTACAAGGTGTTCAATATGGGACATCGGCTTGAAGTCTATCTGTCACCGGAACACGCTGAAGAAGTTATCGCCATTTCCGAATCATTTGGAATACCGGCACAGATTGTCGGGCGTATCGAAGCATGTGACAAGACTGAATTAATCATTAAGAGTGAATTCGGAGAATTTAGATACTAAAGAATGGCAGATAACAGTACCATATTAGAGAAACTGGACGGTCTTGTAGCCCGTTTTGAAGAAATATCAACCCTCATCACCGACCCGGCAGTCATTGCCGACCAGAAACGTTATGTCAAACTGACAAAGGAATACAAGGAACTGGATGACTTGATGAAAGCCCGCAAGGAATATATTCAATTGCTGGGCAACATCGAAGAAGCCAAAAATATCCTTGCCACCGAGTCGGATACAGATATACGCGAAATGGCCAAAGAGGAAATGGACCTTAGCCAGGAACGCCTTCCGGTATTGGAGGAAGAAATCAAGTTAATGCTTGTTCCTGCCGACCCGCAAGACAGCAAGAATGCCATTCTTGAAATTCGCGGTGGAGCAGGAGGCGATGAAGCGGCAATCTTTGCCGGTGACCTTTTCCGCATGTATGCCAAATACTGCGAAGTAAAAGGATGGAAACTGGAAGTCTCCAACGCCAACGAAGGAACTGCCGGCGGATACAAGGAAATAGTTTGTAGTGTCACGGGAGACAATGTTTACGGCACATTGAAGTATGAATCGGGTGTACACCGCGTACAGCGTGTTCCCGCCACAGAGACTCAGGGACGTGTACATACTTCGGCAGCTTCGGTAGCCGTACTTCCTGAAGCAGAAGAGTTCGATGTGGTCATCAACGAAGGAGAAATCAAATGGGATACTTTCCGAAGCGGCGGCGCAGGCGGACAGAACGTTAATAAGGTAGAATCCGGAGTGCGTCTGCGCTATATCTGGAAGAACCCCAATACCGGTGTTTCCGAAGAAATCCTGATCGAATGTACCGAGACACGCGACCAACCCAAAAATAAAGAGCGCGCATTGGCCCGTCTCCGTACTTTCATCTACGACAAGGAGCATCAGAAATATATCGACGACATTGCTTCCAAACGTAAAACGATGGTTTCAACGGGAGACCGCTCTGCGAAAATCCGTACATACAACTATCCGCAAGGACGTATCACCGACCACCGCATTAATTACACGATTTATAATCTTGCGGCTTTCATGGACGGGGATATACAAGACTGTATCGACCACCTGATCGTAGCTGAAAATGCGGAACGGTTGAAGGAAAGCGAACTTTAGATAAGTTGAGAGTTGAAAATTGAGAGTTGAGAGTGATTCTAAAATAGTAAAAAACAGTAAACAATAAGATGGATAAGCAACAATTATTTGAAAACATAAAACGCAAAAAATCATTCCTTTGTGTAGGGCTTGATACTGACATCAAGAAAATTCCGGAACATCTGCTGAAAGAAGAAGATCCGATTTTTGCTTTCAATAAGGCAATCATCGACGCGACAGCCGATTTGTGCATAGCCTACAAACCCAATTTGGCTTTTTACGAAAGTATGGGTGTAAAAGGATGGATCGCTTTTGAAAAGACAGTAAAGTATATCAAGGATAATTATCCGGATCAGTTCATCATTGCCGATGCAAAACGTGGTGATATAGGAAACACTTCCGCCATGTATGCCCGTACTTTCTTCGAGGAACTGGATATCGACTCTGTAACCGTAGCTCCTTACATGGGAGAAGACAGTGTGACTCCGTTTCTTACTTACGACAACAAATGGGTTATCCTGTTGGCATTGACTTCCAACAAAGGATCTCATGACTTCCAATTGACAGAAGATGCAAATGGCGAACGTCTATTTGAAAAAGTACTGCGCAAATCACAGGAATGGGCAAACGATGACCGTATGATGTACGTAGTAGGCGCTACTCAAGGACGTGCTTTTGAAGATATCCGCAAAATTGTTCCTGACCATTTCCTTCTCGTTCCCGGTATCGGAGCGCAAGGCGGCTCGCTCGAAGAAGTTTGCAAATATGGTATGAATAGCACTTGTGGATTGATTGTAAACTCTTCCCGTGGCATTATCTACGTAGATAAGACAGAAAAGTTTGCAGAAGCTGCCCGTACTGCTGCACAAGAAGTTCAGGCACAAATGGCAGAACAATTGAAGAGAGTGATTAACAATCAGTAATTAAGTGGTCTACGAAAGAAAGATAATTAACGACCCGGTATTCGGGTTCATTAATATACCCAAGGGATTACTGTATGATATTGTACGTCATCCCCTATTGCAGCGTCTTACCCGCATCAAGCAGGTGGGACTCTCATCGGTAGTATATCCCGGTGCACAGCACACCCGTTTCCAACATTCACTGGGAGCATTCTACCTAATGAGCGAAGCAATCACCCAACTAGCGTCCAAAGGTAATTTTATCTTTGACAGTGAAGCGGAAGCTGTGCAGGCTGCCATCCTTCTGCATGACATTGGGCATGGCCCATTCTCACATGTACTGGAGGATACAATCGTGAAAGGAATTCCTCACGAAGAAATTTCCCTCATGCTGATGGAACGGATGAACAAGGAGATGAACGGACAACTCAGTCTTGCCATCCAAATCTTCAAGGATGAATATCCAAAACGTTTCTTGCATCAGCTGGTTAGCGGGCAACTGGACATGGACCGGCTTGATTATCTTCGTCGTGACAGTTTTTATACAGGAGTAACAGAAGGAAACATCGGCTCTGCACGAATCATAAAAATGCTTGATGTGGCCGACGACCGTCTCGTAGTCGAGTCTAAAGGTATCTATTCCATAGAGAACTTTCTTACGGCACGCCGTCTGATGTATTGGCAAGTATACCTGCACAAAACCTCGGTCGCATACGAAAAAATGTTGATCAGCACTCTTCTACGCGCTAAAGAACTAGCCTCACAAGGTATAGAACTGTTCGCATCACCTGCATTACGTTTTTTCCTTTACAACGATATCACTCCTACGGAATTCTACAGCAATCCCGATTGCCTGGAGAATTTTATCCAGCTGGATGACAATGATATCTGGACGGCTTTGAAAGTATGGAGCACCCATACCGATAAGGTACTTTCGACTTTAAGTATGGGAATGATTAACCGAAATATCTTTAAAGTGGAAATTTCGTCGGAACCGATTAGTGAAGACAGAAAAAAAGAATTAACTTTGCAAATCAGCCAACAACTAGACATACCCCTTTCCGAAGCGAACTATTTTGTTTCTACCCCCAGCATCGAAAAGAACATGTACGACCCGGCAGATGACAGTATTGACATTATCTATAACGACGGCACAATCAAAAACATAGCCGAAGCTTCGGACATGCTGAACATCTCATTATTGTCCAAAAAGGTAAAGAAATACTATCTCTGTTACCAGAGATTACACAGATAAGTATAAAATATTCATTCAATAACACGGAAATCTGAAAAAAAAGTCCGTTATTTGTGAACTAATTAAATTTTAAATAAAAGACATGGAGTTCTCGGCTAAGCAAATTGCAGAATTTATCCAAGGGGAAATCATTGGAGACGAAAACGCTACGGTACACACATTCGCTAAAATTGAAGAGGGAATGCCCGGAGCAATTTCTTTCCTGTCGAACCCTAAATATACACCTTATATCTACGAAACACAATCAAGCATTGTTCTGGTTAACAAGGATTTTACTCCTGAACATGAAATTAAAGCCACTCTTATCAAAGTGGAAAATGCATACGAAAGCCTGGCGAAACTGCTCAATCTCTACGAAATGAGCAAACCTAAAAAACAAGGTATCGATTCACTAGCATTTGTTGCCCCCAGTGCCAAGATTGGTGAGAATGTATATATTGGTGCTTTTGCCTATATCGGTGAAAATACCGTAATTGGAGATAACACCCAGATTTATCCGCATACTTTTGTTGGAGACGGTGTGAAAATAGGTGATAATTGTCTGCTTTACTCAAATGTCAACATCTACCACGACTGCCGTATAGGTAATGAATGTATCCTGCATTCAGGTGCTGTGATCGGGGCGGACGGATTTGGCTTTGCTCCTACTCCGAACGGATACGATAAGATTCCTCAAATCGGAATCGTGATTCTGGAAGATAAAGTGGATATAGGCGCCAATACCTGTGTAGACCGTGCTACAATGGGAGCTACAATAGTACATAGTGGTGCTAAAATAGATAATCTGGTGCAGATAGCACATAATGATGAAATAGGTTCACATACTGTGATGGCTGCGCAAGTCGGTATTGCCGGCTCTACAAAAATCGGTGAATGGTGCATGTTCGGCGGTCAGGTCGGTATTGCCGGACACATCAAAATAGGGGATAAAGTAGGATTGGGCGCACAATCCGGTGTTCCCGGAGACATCAAATCCGGAAGCCAGCTGATCGGAACTCCACCTATGGATCCCAAACAATATTTCAAAGCGTCCATCATAAGAAAAAGCCTGCCGAATATGCAGAAGGAGCTACATGACCTGCGCAAAGAAATCGAAGAATTAAAACAACTATTAAATAAGTAACCAATGCTGAAACAAAAAACGCTGAAAGATAGCTTTTCACTGAGCGGGAAAGGTCTTCACACTGGACTTGATCTCACTGTAACATTCAATCCGGCTCCGGACAATCACGGATATAAAATCCAACGTATTGACGTAGAAGGACAACCAATAATCGATGCAGTAGCCGACAATGTGGTGGAAACCACACGTGGTACTGTTTTGTCGAAGAATGGAGTTAAAGTAAGCACCGTGGAACATGGTATGGCAGCCCTTTACGCATTGGGCATTGATAACTGTCTTATCCAGGTAAACGGCCCGGAATTTCCGATATTGGATGGTAGCGCACAATATTATGTACAAGAAATAGAACGTGTAGGAACAGTAGAACAGAATGCTGTCAAAGACTTTTATATTATCAAATCTAAAATAGAGTTCCGGGATGAAACGACCGGTTCATCCATCATCGTATTGCCGGATGAGAATTTTAGCCTGAATGTATTGGTTTCCTACGATTCAACCATCATTCCGAATCAGTTTGCAACACTCGAAGATATGCATAAATTCAAAGACGAAGTGGCTGCCAGCCGTACTTTCGTCTTTGTTCGCGAAATAGAACCGTTACTTTCCGCCGGCCTGATTAAAGGTGGCGACTTGGATAACGCTATCGTAATCTACGAACGTAAGATGTCGCAAGAAAGTTTCGATAAGTTGGCAGATGTGATGGGAGTACCCCACATGGACGCCAATCAGTTAGGCTATATTAATCACAAGCCATTGGTTTGGCCGAACGAATGTGCCCGTCACAAATTGCTGGATGTTATCGGTGACCTTGCCTTAATCGGTAAACCGATCAAAGGACGTATCATCGCTACCCGTCCCGGACATACGATCAACAACAAATTCGCCCGTCAGATGCGGAAAGAAATCCGTCTGCACGAAATCCAGGCACCGGGCTATGACTGCAATCGGGAACCGGTAATGGATGTAAACCGTATCCGTGAGCTACTACCTCACCGTTATCCGTTCCAATTGGTGGACAAAGTAATTGAAATTGGTGCCAACTATATTGTAGGCGTCAAGAATATCACTGCTAATGAACCTTTCTTCCAAGGTCATTTTCCACAAGAACCTGTTATGCCGGGTGTACTTCAGGTAGAGGCTATGGCACAGGTCGGAGGTTTGCTTGTTCTCAACTCTGTTGATGAACCGGAACGTTATTCTACTTATTTCATGAAGATAGACGGTGTCAAATTCCGCCAGAAAGTAGTGCCGGGAGATACACTGATTTTCCGTGTGGAATTGTTAGCCCCCATCCGTCGTGGAATCTCTACCATGAAAGGTTATGCATTTGTTGGAGAGAAAGTGGTTTGCGAAGCTGAATTCATGGCACAAATAGTAAAAAACAAGTAATTAACAATTGAAAATTCAAATGATAAGTCCTTTAGCGTATATCCATCCCGAAGCTAAAATAGGGGAAAATGTAGAAATTGCGCCTTTTGTATTCATAGATAAAAACGTGGTTATCGGCGACAATAATAAAATTATGGCTAATGCCAATATTTTATATGGCTCGCGTATCGGCAACGGAAACACTATATTTCCGGGAGCCGTCATCGGGGCCATCCCGCAAGACCTTAAATTTCGCGGAGAAGAATCAACCGCTGAAATCGGAGACAACAACCTGATTCGCGAAAACGTAACAATCAACCGTGGTACGGCAGCTAAAGGGCGCACGATTGTGGGAAGCAACAACTTACTGATGGAGGGTGTGCACGTAGCGCACGATGCATTAGTGGGAAACGGATGTATCATAGGCAATTCTACCAAAATGGCAGGAGAAATCGTGATTGACGACAATGCAATCGTCAGTGCTAACGTATTGATGCACCAATTCTGTCATGTAGGTAGCCATGTAATGATTCAAGGCGGATGTCGTTTCAGCAAAGACATCCCTCCTTACATCATCGCAGGACGCGAACCTATCGCCTTCAGTGGTATCAACATCATCGGTCTGCGCCGTCGCGGTTTTGCCAATGAAGTGATCGAAAGCATTCACAATGCCTATCGTATCATCTATCAAAGTGGTTTGAATACGACAGAAGCATTAAAGAAAATTGAAGATGAATTTGAAAAGAGTCCGGAGATTGACTATATTATCAACTTCATCCGTAACTCAGAGCGTGGCATTATTAAATAAACAGTTCAAAATAGTCATATTATGATATACAGATTTACTATTATATCTGATGAAGTTGACGATTTTGTCAGAGAAATACAAATTGACCCGGAAGCTACTTTCTTTGACTTCCATGAGGCAATACTGAAATCAGCAGGGTATACAAACGACCAGATGACTTCTTTCTTTATCTGCGATGATGATTGGGAAAAAGAAAAAGAAGTCACTTTGGAAGAAATGGATGATAATCCCGAAATGGATAGCTGGGTGATGAAAGAAACCACAATCAGCGAATTAGTAGAAGATGAAAAGCAGAAATTACTCTACGTATTCGATTACATGACAGAACGTTGTTTCTTCATCGAACTATCTGAGATTATCACCGGAAAGAATATGACAGGTGCCAAATGTACCAAGAAATCTGGAGAAGCTCCCAAACAGACTGTGGATTTTGAAGAAATGGCTGCTAGCGGCGGTTCGCTTGATTTAGATGAAAACTTCTATGGCGACCAAGACTTCGATATGGAAGACTTCGACCAAGAAGGATTCGATATCGGTGGCGATACAGGTAGCCCTTATGACGAAGATAAATATTAATTTAACGATTAGTGATTTAATGATAAGTGTGGTAAAGATTCGTTTATTCACAGATCATTAAATCACTAATCTGTTACCATTAACCACTTATCCCCCTTGCCTACTCTCATTGTTCTTATAGGTCCTACCGGTGTAGGAAAAACAGAATTAAGCCTGCGGATAGCAGAGTCTTTTCAAACAAGCATTGTATCTGCTGATTCAAGACAACTTTACGCCGAATTAAAGATAGGTACGGCAGCTCCTACTCCCGACCAACTCAAACGTGTACCTCATTATTTGGTCGGTACGCTTCATTTGACAGATTATTACAGTGCCGCCCAATACGAAACGGAAGCGTTGGAAATCCTCAATAAGTTATTTACGCAACACGAGGTCGTGGTTCTTACCGGTGGCTCAATGATGTATGTAGACGCTATCTGTAAAGGTATCGACGATATTCCTACCGTTGATGCGGAAACCCGCCAACTCATGCTACAGAAATATGAGGAGGAAGGACTTGAACAACTCTGTGCAGAACTTCGCCTGCTGGATCCGGAATATTATCGGATAGTCGATCTGAAGAATCCCAAACGGGTTATTCATGCATTGGAAATTTGTTATATGACCGGACGCACTTATACCTCTTTTCGCACCCAACAAAAAAAAGAACGTCCGTTCCGCATTATTAAAATAGGATTAACCCGTGACCGGGAAGAGTTGTATGACCGTATTAACCGTCGGGTAGATATGATGATGGAAGAAGGATTAGTGGAAGAAGTACGCTCGGTACTTCCCTATCGCCACCTCAATTCGCTCAACACAGTAGGTTATAAAGAACTGTTCAAGTATCTGGATGGAGAATGGGAACTCTCCTTTGCCATAGATAAAATCAAGCAAAACTCCCGCATTTATTCGCGTAAACAGATGACTTGGTTCAAACGAGATGAAGAAATACAATGGTTCCATCCGGAACAAGAAACGGAGATACTGGCGTACCTCCGTCAACAAATAGGGTGACATTGCAAGCAGTTTCTTCTCGAGTCCACAGCGACAATATTTAAAGTCCTTTTCACAAAGAGATTGAAACTTCCCAATAATCCTTATCAAATCTGCATAAAAATCCATCAGGTTTTGTCGAATCTAAGTTTATTGTTACTTTTGCAATTACGAATAAAAACCAAAACCGAATTAAAAAAGCAGATGAAAAAGATCAGCATCACTCTATTACTCTGCCTTCTCTGTCTGACAGGAATGGCACAAGGACAAAAGGCACTCGATTTAAAAGATATCACCTCGGGACGTTTCCGTCCGGAAAACATTCAAGGCGTAATTCCGATGCCTGATGGAGAACATTACACACAAATGAATGATGACGGCACTCAAATCATCAAATATTCTTTCAAGACAGGTGAAAAAGTAGAAGTGATCTTCGATGTAAAGACTGCCCGCGAATGTGATTTCAAGCACATCGACAGCTATCAGTTCTCACCCGACGGAAAAAAACTACTGATTGCCACCAAGACGACCCCGATTTATCGGCACTCATATACAGCTGTACATTATATCTACCCTTTGAAACGAAATGATAAGGGCGTTACGACAAACAACATCATTGAACGGCTGTCTGACGGCGGACCTCAACAGGTCCCCGTCTTTTCTCCGGACGGAACAATGATAGCTTTTGTCCGCGATAACAATATCTTTCTTGTGAAACTGCTTTATGGCAATAGTGAAAGCCAGGTTACCGAAGACGGTAAACAGAACTCTATTATCAACGGCATCCCGGACTGGGTGTATGAAGAAGAATTCAGTTTTAACCGTGCGTTGGAATTCAGTGCCGATAATACGCAAATCGCTTACATCCGTTTTGACGAATCAGCAGTACCGTCCTATTCTTTTCCGGTATTTGCCGGACAAGCACCCCACATTAATGCTTTGAAGGACTATCCGGGTGAATATACCTACAAGTATCCGAAAGCCGGATATCCGAATTCCAAAGTCGAGGTACGCACTTATGATATCAAATCGCACGTCACCCGCACAATGAAACTTCCGTTGGATCCGGATGGATACATTCCCCGCATCCGCTTTACCAAAGACGCCAACAAGCTGGCCATCATGACACTGAACCGTCATCAAGACCGCTTCGATCTTTATTTTGCCGACCCACGTTCAACACTTTGCAAACTGGTGCTACGTGATGAATCACCCTATTATATCAAGGAGAACATCTTCGATAATATCGAATTCTATCCTGAATATTTCAGTTTGCTCAGCGAGCGTGACGGATATAGCCACCTCTATTGGTACAGTATGGGAGGCAATCTGATCAAAAAGGTTACAAACGGCAAATACGAAGTAAAAGACTTCTTGGGATATGACGAAGAGGACGGATCTTTCTATTACACCAGCAATGAAGAAAGTCCTTTGCGTAAAGCAGTCTACAAGATAGATAAGAAAGGTAAAAAGACCAAGCTGTCTCAAAAAAGCGGAACCAATACCCCGCTCTTCAGCAAATCAATGAAGTACTACATGAATAAGTTTACGAGTCTTGATACCCCCATGTTGGTTACGTTGAACGACAATTCGGGTAAGACTCTAAAAACATTGGTTACGAATGACAAGTTGAAACAGACCCTGTCCGGATATGCTGTGCCGCAGAAAGAATTCTTTACTTTCCAGACTACGGATGGTGTAACCCTGAACGGATGGATGATGAAACCTGTTAATTTCTCCGCATCGAAGAAATACCCGGTCTTGATGTATCAATATAGCGGACCGGGCTCGCAACAAGTATTGGATACATGGGGAATCAGTTGGGAAACCTATATGGCGAGTCTCGGCTACATCGTAGTATGCGTGGATGGTCGGGGAACAGGAGGACGCGGAGAAGCCTTCGAGAAATGTACCTATCTGAAAATCGGAGTAAAAGAAGCCAGAGACCAAGTGGAGACCGCTCTCTATCTCGGTAAACAAGCATACGTGGATAAAGACCGGATCGGTATTTGGGGATGGAGCTACGGCGGATACATGACTCTAATGAGCATGAGCGAAGGTACTCCCGTTTTCAAGGCAGGCGTAGCCGTTGCCGCACCGACCGACTGGCGTTTTTATGACACTATTTATACCGAACGTTTCATGCGTACTCCCAAAGAGAATGCAGAAGGATACAAGGCCTCATCCGCTTTTACCCGTGCCGACAAACTGCATGGCAACTTGTTGCTCGTACACGGTATGGCAGATGACAACGTTCATTTCCAGAATTGTGCAGAGTATGCCGAGCAGCTGGTACAACTCGGAAAACAGTTTGATATGCAGATTTATACCAATCGCAATCACGGAATATACGGTGGAAATACCCGTCAGCACTTATACACCCGGTTGACTAACTTCTTCTTGAACAATTTGTAATGGCTGACAGAGTACGTAAGCCTGAATGGCTGAAAATTAATATCGGTGCCAACGAACGATACACCGAAACCAAACGAATAGTTGACTCCCACTGCCTGCACACAATCTGCAGCAGTGGGCGTTGCCCCAATATGGGAGAATGCTGGGGGAAAGGAACGGCTACTTTCATGATCGGCGGTGACATCTGCACCCGCAGTTGTAAGTTCTGCAACACACAGACCGGTCGGCCACATCCGCTGGATAGTAACGAACCTACTCATGTGGCAGAGTCCATCGCACTAATGAAACTCGACCATGCTGTCATCACTTCCGTAGACCGTGACGACCTCCCGGACTTGGGGGCCGAACATTGGGCACATACCATCCGCGAGATAAAGCGCCTGAATCCTCAGACTACCATCGAAGTGCTGATACCCGATTTTCAAGGAAAAACGGAACTGGTAGATCTCGTGATAGAGGCCCATCCCGACATTATTTCACACAATATGGAAACCGTACGCCGCATTAGTCCGCTAGTGCGCAGTGCAGCCAACTACGACACAAGTCTGCAAGTAATCGGCCGCATCTCTTCCAAAGGAGTGAAATCAAAAAGCGGCATTATGGTCGGTTTAGGAGAAACTCCAGAAGAAGTGGAAACATTGATGGATGACTTATTGACTGTCGGTTGCCAGATTCTTACTATCGGACAATACCTGCAACCCAGCCACCGTCATTATCCCGTTGCAGAATACGTAACTCCCCTTCAATTTGCAAAATACAAAACAATCGGTTTAGAAAAAGGATTTAACATTGTAGAGAGCGCTCCCCTTGTCCGTTCATCCTACCATGCAGAGAAACACATCCGTTAAGCAAACAAAACACAGGCACTATTTGTTTTATAAGCAGAACCGACAAATAAACATTAAGTAGAGATGGAGCATAAAGGAATACTTTCTTCTGCATTTAACATGTCACTGGGTTTTGTCCCCGTTATTATTTCCATTTTATTGTGTGAACTTATAACGCAAGACACGGCTATTTACATCGGTACAGGTATAGGTATCGTAGGTATATATCTTTCTCACCGACAAAAGGGGGTACTACTCCCTAACTTTATCCTATACATAGCAACCGGAGTACTGTCATTACTATCCCTAGCCGCACTCATTCCGGGAGATTATGTTCCGCCGGGTGCTCTACCGCTTACCCTGGAAGTGGGTATTCTCATTCCCATGTTAAGCCTTTATATGCATAAGAGAAGGTTTATCAACTATTTCTTAAGGCAGATAGGCGCTTGCAAAAAACGTTTATATGCCCAAGGAGCCGAAGCCGCCGTCGTATCGGCACGTATTGTCCTGATCTTCGGTATACTTCATTTTATCATTATCAGCATTACCGTTATTCTCCAGTCTCCGTTGAGCAAGACCAGCTTGTTTGTACTTTATAAGATACTGCCTCCTACAGTCTTTATAATGAGTATCTTGTTCAACCAGGTCGCCATCCGTTTCTTTAATCACCTGATGGCTCACACAGAGTACGTGCCTATTGTCAATACCAAAGGAGACGTGATTGGAAAGACTCCCGCGATAGAAGCCATCAATTATAAGAACACCTATATCAACCCGGTGATACGCATAGCTGTCTCCACACACGGAATGCTCTTTCTTTGTGACAGACCGTCCACAGCCATTCTGGATAAAAACAAAGTGGATATTCCAATGGAATGTTATCTCCGATATGGAGAATCCTTGGCAGAAGGTGTCAACCGTCTGATCAGCAATGCAATTCCCCAAGCAAAAGATATCAAGCCGGAATTCAATATCGTCTATCACTTTGAAAATGAAGTGACAAACCGCCTCATTTATCTATTCATCATCGATTTGGAGGACGATTCCGTTCTGTGTACTCCCCGCTTCAAGAACAGCAAGTTATGGAATTTCAAACAGATCGAAGAGAATCTGGGTAAAGGCTTCTTCAGTTGTTGTTTCGAAGATGAATACGAACACCTGAAAAACGTTATTTATATAAGAGAAAAATACAAGGAATCTTAGACAGATCGGGCACATGCCCCTTCCAGTCTTTCACCGTACGTGTTTGGATATACTCACCTTCGCAAGTAATATTGGCGGCAATGCACAACTTCGTTTGCGGACGGCAGTTTTGTAGAATGTCTTCCACCATTTTGTGATTCCGATAAGGCGTCTCGATAAACAGTTGTGTCTGATTCTCAGCATACACGCGCTGCTCCAATACCTTCAGTTTCTTGCCACGTTCTCCCGGCTCAATCGGCAGATAACCATGAAACGCGAAACTCTGACCGTTAAAGCCCGAACCCATCACCGAAAGAATAATGGAAGAAGGTCCGACCAGAGGCACCACCTTCAACTTTTTACGCTGTGCAATAGCTACCACATCCGCTCCCGGATCAGCAACAGCCGGACACCCCGCCTCTGAGATAACTCCCATAGAAGCACCACCTATCAGAGGTTTCAAGTAACCGGAAATATCTTCGGGCGAAGTATGTTTATTCAACGGATAAAACGTCAACGCATCAATATCAATCTCCTTATCTACCTTTTTCAGAAAACGACGGGCCGAACGGATATCTTCGACTATAAAATACCGGATACCGGAAATGATTTCCTTATTATAAGAAGGCAATACTTTCTCAATAGGCGTATCACCTAAAGTCACGGGCAGCAAATAAAGGGCAGTTTCCACTTTTAAATGAAGAATTAAGAATTAATCTATCTCAAGAAGCCAGATAGTCGGATTCACTCAGCATTGCATGATAGTCGGTAAACTCTAAAAGATCTTTCAGCTTCATATCTTTATGCTTTTTCATATACGAAGCAACAATCCTCGCACCGACCCATATTCCTATCAATGCCGGAGCCTGGCAACCCAACATCTCAACAGCCGGAGCCGGTTTCATATAATAACGGAATACCATCGGATCACGGGCATGAAGATGATCGTTGGAACAGATATAATCCCAGATAGCCTTTTCATTCTCCCTGCACCAGTCATTTTCCTCTTTCGAATACCCCATCGCCTCGCCTATATTATCATAATCCAGCAAGTTCTGCACAACGTAATTAATCTTTCCGGAGTGTATCATCAAGTCAATAAGGCACGTTCCCTCATGATAATCCATATCATAACGGCTCAGAAGATAAAACGAAAAACAATCCGGCACAATACGTTCCGGGCGCATGGAGCGGCACTGGTAATCGTAATAGAAACGCTTATACAAAGGATAATCTTCTCCCATATACTTATCCAGACTGATACCCAACAGAGAATCTACCAGAACGATAGACTCGTTGAACGCCGAGATTTGCGAGTAGACAAGCGGAACCTCCGTATCGGGAACCTCCTTCTTCAACTTCCGGAATCCCTTAGTAAGCCCCTCCTCTACTGCATCCAAATTGGGGAACTGAGTTTCCACATCATTCATCAGACGAACCAGCGTCGTATCTGAATAGAATTTTTGCAGGCGTTGCGAAATCGTATCATCTTTCACCGTGCCGATAGCCAGTACATCCTCAATCAGTATCTTTGTCGGCATACGGTAATCCATCGTCAACTTCTGCATAGCAGAAAAGCTGTTGGAGCGAACATATTCGCTCAACAGCTTATCATATCTCAGAACAGAAATCTCTCCTTCTTTCTGCTCCGTACCTTTTCCTGTGCTTATCCCACAGGAGGCGAGAAGCATACTTATTATAATAAGAAGAGAAATCCGTAATTTCATAATTTATTATCCGTAAATGATATTACCATTTTCGTCCTTGTACTCATCGAGCCCCTTCTCGTATGTAGCCATAGCACGGAGACTCATACCTACGCTGGAGAATCCACCGTCATGGAACAAATTCTGCATAGTCACCTTACGGGTGAGATCGGAAAACATCACGATACAATAATCGGCACATTCGTCAGCAGTCGCATTTCCCAGCGGAGACATACGGTTGGCAAAGTCGAACAGCTTATCCATACCTTTCACTCCCGAACCTGCAGTAGTGAATGTAGGCGACTGAGAGATCGTATTCACACGCACACTATGTTCGCGTCCGTAGATATAACCGAAACTGCGGGCGATAGATTCCAACAGCGCTTTTGCATCCGCCATATCGTTGTAGCCGTAGAAAGTACGCTGTGCAGCAACATAACTCAATGCAACGATTGAGCCGTAATCGGCAATAGCGTTCAGTTTCTTGGCCGACTGAATCATTTTGTGGAATGAAACGGCCGAAATATCCAATGTCTTATCCAACATTCCATAGTCAAGGTCATCGTAAGTACGTTTCTTGCGTACGTTGGGAGACATACCGATAGAGTGGAGCACAAAATCTATTTGTCCGCCCAGTATATCCATCGAGGTCTTGAATACATTCGACAAATCCTCCACACTGGTCGCATCTGCCGGAACGATCTGGCAATTCAGTTTTTCCGCCAAAGCATTGACTTCTCCCATACGGATAGCCATCGGAGTATTTGATAATGTAATAGTTGCACCTTCTTCTACAGCACGTTCAGCCACTTTCCAGGCAATAGACTGATCATTCAGCGCGCCGAAGATAATACCTCTTTTTCCTTTCAACAAGTTGTAACTCATATCTTTTAATAGTTAAATTTTGTGCAAAGATAGGATATTTCTGCATAAAAACACGAGAAGTGTGCAAATAATAGACACAAATGACAAAAAATACACGTATTCTATCAATTAGTCCACATTCCCTTGAACTTTCACTCCTATCTTTGCAATCGTTAATTACGAGTTCTTGCAGTGCTCGGCAGAATGCCAAGAAAAACAATAAAATGTATAACCCTATAGAAAATTAGATTACTAAATGAACACATTGACAAAAAGATTCCTCTGGATGGCTATATGTTGTTTGCCGTTTATTTCAGGATGCAAACAAAGTGAGTGTGCCGTAGAAGAGAACTTGATAAGTGATGCTCTTTACCGGAATTTACCTTTCGAAATGCCTAAAGTACAACAACCGGCTTTTCCTGCTTATGAAGTGAACATTGAAAAATTCGGAGCCAAAGGAGACGGTTTGTTCCTAAACACGAAAGCAATCAACGATGCTATCAAAGACGTAAACCAACATGGAGGGGGAAAAGTGATTATCCCGGAAGGTATCTGGCTGACAGGACCTATCGAACTGCTAAGTAACGTCAATCTTTATACGGAAAGAAACGCGCTGGTACTCTTCACCGGTGACTTTGAAGCATACCCCATTATCGCCACTTCTTTTGAAGGGTTGGAAACCCGCCGTTGCCAATCTCCTATCTCAGCCCGCAATGCGGAAAATATCGCTATCACAGGATACGGTACATTCGACGGAAACGGTGACTGCTGGCGGCCGGTCAAAAAAGGAAAGCTGACCGCATCACAGTGGAAAAAGCTGGTCAATTCAGGCGGTGTGCTCGACGAGAAACAGGAAATATGGTATCCTACACCCGGTTCACTGAAAGGAGCAATGGCTTGCAAAGATTTCAATGTGCCCGAAGGTATCAATACGGATGAGGAGTGGAATGAAATCCGTCCCTGGTTACGTCCTGTACTATTAAGCATTGTCAAAAGCAAAAAAATACTGCTCGAAGGGGTCACCTTCAAGAATTCACCGAGCTGGTGTCTGCATCCGCTGTCTTGCGAAGACTTTACAGTGAACAACATCATGGTCATCAATCCCTGGTATTCACAGAATGGTGATGCAATCGACCTGGAATCTTGTAAGAATGCACTAATTATCAACAGTGTGTTTGATGCGGGAGATGACGCAATCTGTATCAAGTCCGGCAAGGATGAAGACGGTCGCCGTCGAGGAGAACCTTGTCAGAATGTGATTGTGAAAAACAACACTGTATTGCACGGACACGGCGGATTCGTGGTAGGTAGCGAAATGTCCGGTGGCGTGAAGAATATCTATGTGGAAGATTGTACTTTTATGGGAACTGACGTAGGCCTGCGCTTCAAAAGTACACGTGGACGTGGCGGTGTGGTAGAAAACATCTACATTAATAACATCAACATGATCAATATACCGAACGAACCGCTGCTCTTCGACCTGTTTTACGGTGGAAAGGGAGCTGGTGAAGAATCGGAAGAAGACCTATTGAACCGCATGAAAACCGCTATTCCCCCGGTTACAGAAGAAACTCCCGCATTCCGCAACATCCACATTTCAAATATTGTATGCAGAGGTTCGGGAAGGGCTATGTTCTTCAACGGATTACCCGAAATGCCGATCAGCAATGTCACTGTTAAGGATGTCGTGATGACAGAAGCAACAGACGGAATTGTCATCAGCCAGGTAGACGGGGTGACCTTGGAAAATGTATATGTAGAATCTTCCAAAGGCAACAATATATTAAACGTTAAGAACGCCAAGAACCTGACAATAGACGGAAAGGCTTATGAGGAATCGGCGAAAGAGGAGAAGTTCACCACAGAGAACGCAGAGGACACAGAGGTACAAATCTGAATAAATGGATTTTATATTATTAAACCGAATCCTCTGTGACCTCAGTGTCCTCTGTGGTGCAAGTGCAAAAAAGAAAACCACAATATCATTATATAGAGTAAAAAGCTCAAATAGCAGACTATTTTATCTTCCAAAGATAGACAGTCTGCTATTTTTTTCAACTACTTTTGCAGAGAGAAATACGACGTATAACATCAACCTTAGAATCATGAAGAAGAATCTTATTATACTTGCTTTCCTTTTAGGAGGTTTCCACTTGTCTTCCCAAGCGCAGAAACAGGACAAAAACATTACGATAGAAGTGCATAACAATTGGAATCAGGCAAAAACAGACGCCCCGATTGTTATCAACCTGCATGAGTTACACGCAGATTTCAAAATCAAATCCGCCGTTGTCATGGAAGGGACGAACGAGGTTCCTTCCCAACTAGACGACTTGGACAAAGACCGCAAGATGGACGAACTGGCTTTCGTCGCCGACCTTCCCGCTCATGGCAGAAAAACATTCCAGGTCACTCTTTCTTCGGAGAAAAGCACGAAGACCTATCCGGAAAGGGTATATGCCGATATGTTTATCGCAGACCACCGGAAAGGGAAACATCAGCGGGTGCAGGCAATTACCGTTCCCGGTAGCAGTAATATATATAGTATGGTACGCCCTCACGGTCCGATTCTGGAATCAGAGCTGGTGGGATACCGACTTTACTTTAACGAAAAGCAGACACCGGACATCTATGGAAAATTCAATAAAGGCCTGGAAATCAAAGAATCTCAGTTCTATCCAACGGACGCACAATTAGCTAAAGGATTCGGTGATGACGTACTTCGCGTGTTCGACAGTTGCGGACCGGGTGCATTGAAAGGCTGGAACGGACAGAAAGCAACGCATATCACTCCGGTGGAAACACGGACGGAGCGTATCATATCCTACGGTCCGGTACGTGCAATTGCAGAAATAGAAGTAACCGGATGGAAATATCAAGACACGGAATTGGACATGACAACCCGCTACACACTATATGCCGGACATCGTGACCTTCACATCGAGGCTTTTTTTGACGAACCGCTCGATAAAGAAGTTTTCTGCACGGGTGTACAGGACATCGTAGGCGCTTCCAAGTCCTTCTCCGATCATAAGGGGTTAGTAGGAAGCTGGGGTACGGACTGGCCTGTCAACGATACGGTGAAATATGCCAAAGAGACTGTTGGGCTGGGTACCTGCATTCCGCAACGTTATGTGCAATCGGAGGAAAAAGATAAAGCGAACTTCCTCTATACGATTACCGCTCCGGGAAACAACTATTTCCAATATCATACCACTTTCACTTCGATGAAAGAAACATTCGGATATAAAACCCCGGAAGCTTGGTTTGCCTATCTCCGCAAATGGAAAGAAGAACTGGCACATCCGGTAACTGTAAAAATTAAAGGTATCCGTTAACAAAGCGATATCCACACCATATAAACAAGGTAGATACAAATACAACTAAACAAAATTTACGAGGTTTCTACCAATTTTTATGCGACTCTGCACAATTATTCCTCCTTGTGCAGAGTCTTTTTTCATACCTTTGTCACATCACATAAATCATATAAATCATTTATATAAAACTATTTAATCTATTTATATCATGAAACGACTGACACAGACTCTGGTTCTCTGCCTGCTCACTACCTTCCCAGTTCTGGCACAGAGCAACTACGTATCCGAAGTATGGGTTTCCGATCTTGGAAACGGGAAGTATAAGAACCCGGTACTCTATGCCGATTATTCCGATCCGGACGCTTGCCGTGTAGGCGACGATTTCTATATGACTTCATCCAGTTTCGGCTGTCTGCCCGGACTACAAATACTACATTCCAAAGATTTGGTAAACTGGACGTTCATCGGTGCAGCAGTACCCGACGCGCTTGCTCCTATCCAAACTCCCGAACGTCCCGAACACGGCAACCGTATATGGGCTCCTTCTATCCGCCATCACAATGGTGAGTTTTATATCTTCTGGGGAGATCCCGATCAAGGAGCTTTCATGGTGAAAGCCAAAGATCCGAAAGGTCCATGGAGCGAGCCCGTTCTGGTAAAAGCCGGAAAAGGAATCATCGACACTTGTCCGCTATGGGATGAAGACGGAAAAGTATATCTGGTACACGCATATGCGGGAAGCCGTGCCGGATTAAAAAGTGTCATCACTATCTGCGAACTGAATGCTGAAGCCACAAAGACCATCACTCCTTCACGTATCGTCTTCGACGGTCATGAGGCCCATCAAACTTGTGAAGGTCCTAAATTCTATAAAAGAAACGGCTATTATTATATTTTCCATCCGGCAGGCGGTGTGCCGACAGGATGGCAAGTGGTGCTACGCTCCAAAAACGTATACGGCCCTTACGAATGGAAAACTGTACTTGCACAAGGTAACTCTCCCGTCAACGGGCCTCATCAAGGCGCATGGGTAGATACGCCTACCGGTGAAGACTGGTTTCTCCACTTTCAAGACGTAGGTGCTTACGGACGTATCATGCACCTGCAACCTATGAAATGGATAAACGACTGGCCTGTGATCGGGGTAGACAAAGACGGTGACGGGTGTGGTGAACCGGTCCTGACTTACAAGAAGCCTAACGTGGGAAAGACTTATCCTATCTGCACTCCACAGGAAAGTGACGAGTTCGACGGCTACACACTGTCTCCGCAATGGCAATGGCATGCTAATATCAACGAGAAATGGGCCTACTACGCAGGTGACAAGAGTTACGTGAGATTATACTCTTACCCTGTTGTACAAGATTACAAAAATATGTGGGATGTAGCTAACCTATTATTACAAAAGACTCCTTCTGACAATTTCACAGCCACAATGAAACTGACCTTCACTCCCAATCAGAAAAACAAAGGTGAACGTACCGGATTGATTGTGATGGGCAGGGATTATGCCGGATTATTCCTAGAAAATACGGATAAGGGACTTACTCTGTCGCAAGTGGAATGCAAAAGAGCCGATAAAGGGAAACCGGAACAATCGAACGCTTCTGTCAGCCTCACTCAAAACACAGTTTATCTGAAAGTAAAATTCAAATGTGACGGAAAGAAAATCAAAGCCAGCGAAGGAGGACATGACCTTCTTGTCGTGTGTGACTTCAGCTACAGTCTTGATGGAAAGAAATATCAACCACTAGGCAATCCTTTTCAAGCAAGGGAAGGACAATGGATCGGTACCAAGATCGGAACATTCTGCACACGTCCGGCTATCGTGACTAATGATGGCGGATGGGTGGATGTGGATTGGTTCCGCATTGCCAAGAAGTAACATTCTTCAAAAGGAAGAACATAAGAAGAGCAGTCCTACAGACTGCTCTTCTTTACAATATCTGCCAGTTCCTTATCTGTAAGATTCTCACATTCAGATTTATCATAAATTGTCAGAAGGACAATATTTGTATCGGTTTCCGATATCAAAACAGTGAGAGTGATGACTCTAGCCCCTCCACTTTTACCTTTTCCTTTAGAAGAAATTGCCATACGCACTTTATGAAGTCCTCTACCTAAATCCACACCTTACTGTGGTTCCCGTCTCAACGACTCCAGTAAACCAGCAAAATCCTGCCGCATTGATTTATAATGCTTACTTAATCTTTTCAATTCTCTCTTAAATAAAGAAGTAGCTATAATATTACAGTTCATTGAGTAAATCTTCGGCTGAAAAACCTTTTGCCTTTCCTTCGCGTATCAGTCGGGCTTCCTCACACGCTTCCTTCAAATCATCCAATACCTCTGATTTCGTTCGGGGGATATAGGGCACACAGTCCTCCTTCACTGTATTTATATTGACGGAAGACTCACCGTGAAGTACCATCTTTACCTTATCAAGCAACTGACGGCTATCCGACATTAATATTTCTCGGGCCAATTCAGCTTTATAAGCTTCCAGTTCCATTGAATTGTCCATTGTTATCTCCTTTCTTCTTTCATTTAAGTAACTACAAAGATAACGAAAGTAACCGGAAATCGAGTCATTAATCCGTTTTTATTCCTACCTTTGCCATCCGAATATCATAAAATACAGGATTAACAATAACCCCAAACCACAATGAAGAAACTAGCAATATTCGATTTGGATGGTACATTGCTAAATACGATCGCCGATCTGGCACACAGTACCAACTATGCTCTAAATAAATTAGGATATCCCACGCATGAAATAGAAAAGTATAACTTCATGGTAGGAAACGGTATCAACAAACTCTTTGAACGTGCCCTGCCCGAAGGAGAAAAAACAGAGGAAAATGTACTCCGTGTCCGCAAAGAGTTTATTCCTTATTATGATATTCACAATGCGGATGATAGCCGTCCCTATCCGGGTGTTCCAGAGTTATTGACCGATCTGCAGTCCGCCGGCATTCAGATTGCCGTAGCTTCCAATAAATATCAGGCCGCTACGGAGAAACTGATAGCTCACTACTTTCCGAACATTCATTTCACTGCCGTGTTCGGTCAGCGGGAAGGAATCAGTGTAAAGCCCGACCCTACGGTTGTCTTCGATATATTAAAGTTGGCCAATGTAGAAAAAGACGAGGTTCTCTACATAGGAGACTCCGGAGTAGATATGCAAACGGCCGCCAATGCAGGAGTAACCGCTTGTGGGGTAATATGGGGCTTTCGTCCCAAAAGCGAATTGGAAGAATTCAAACCGGCATATATCGTAGATACTACAGAAAAGATTTTATCACTTTTTACCCTCATACCCTCATAAACAGCTGTATCGACTTATTCATCGACATTTCAGCAATGAGAGCAAGCCTGATAGTAAGTATGAGAGCAAAAGTTACTCTCATACTTACTATCAGGCATAGTTTTTTTATTGAATCCGATATGTCTCCCTAAAAAACTTGTTTCTTTGGGGTAAAAAGACCATCCTTGTAATAGTATTCATTTTGGATGAAATGACCGGAAAATAAGATAAAATGTCCGGAGTATTTCCATCGAAAGAATTCGTTTCCATGAAACAAGGAAACGAATTCAAGGTAAAAAAACACTTAGATCAAGGTATTTTATCGCGGAAATTTTTCCGTGAAAATTTGCTAAGGCCAAGAATATTAACTACTTTTGTAGCTGAAGAGTTATTTGAGGTTATGCAGAAAAACGCAAGCGAGCGATGGATTTTCGTCACCTAATCGTTACCTGCCTATTTTCTATGCTCCGCTTATCTTTTGAAACTCAAAAAATTAAAAAGAACTACGCTATTTTAATAAAAAAATCATCAAAAAGACATCATTGATATATAACCACAAAGGAAATAACAAGCGGAATACCTTCAAATCTCCTGTCATGTTTTGTCATGGATAGCCAGTTGTCATAGAAGAAGGGGCGGTGAAAAGAAAAAAGGCTTTCCTGAAGGGGGAGCGTAAAGCCACTCCCCTTTTGGAAAGCAGGATACAGCGGACATCCGATACCGTGAAAAAAGAAAAAACTGCCAGCACATTGTGAAGTGCACCCCAAAAGTTAGACACTAAACTCTTGAGGTGTTTATGGGAAATAAACTCTCTTTAGTCCAATGGGAATTGCCGGACGATCCACTGCTTTGTGGCAAGTCACACGAACATTCTCGTTAATATCACGCGCATTGCCGGAAATGTAAGGCATGTCAATGGAAGGGATGCCGCTCTTATTATATCCCATAGATGTCATGGGAAAAACAAAATAGCGAGGGCTCTGCGCTTCTATAAAAGGAAAATTCTCTTCATACTCTGCCCTGCTCAGTTCCAGCATATATTCAAAATATTCGCGGCTCATCTCTATTTGTTTGTCAAAAGGTAAAGTTTTGTCCAGTTTCCAAATAGCAGTACAATCCATAGGATATAAAGGATTACCTTCCTGATCGAGGACCACAAGATACATATGTCCGGGTATCTCGACAAATTCAATACTTATTCCTGCACTCAGACAAAGGCTTGCCATTGCGCAAGTTAGCGTGGTACAATATCCCTGGCCATTATTAAACACTTCGGCAAAAGTAGACAGGAGCGTTCCCTCAAAAGAATATACTACTCCATATTTATTCATCAACCAATAAAATGCAACCAATTGCTCCTTGACATAATCATTTCCCCACTGATAACCAAAAAATCCATCTTTTATGTCTGCGATATCACTCATTGCTTCCTGTTTCAGTCTACTTACCATAGGATTATTGGGTGAAACATAACCAAAGAAAAAAGGCTCAAAAGACAAATAGCATATTTCACCATCTTCTCTAATAGGATATTCACCCCAATCCAACGTTTTCAAATATGCAACATAATCCTTAGCATCTGGAGTATCCAGCTCCCAATAAACAGAGTATGGATCTTCTTGAAAGGGAGATACATTAAATTGTTTGGAATATTGACAAATTATATTTCCTTTCATTCTGATTTCCCATTCCATCGTAATAGGCATTGCTGACTTTATGGAAGAAAATTTTTCATATTTCCATTTGATAGGAAAAAACATTTCGATACGCTCGTCTCCGGTTGTCAGCATGGATACCGTTCTCTCTTCATTGAGGGCTGAAGCTTTCATTGTCACATGGATTTCTTGCCCGGCAGCCGGATTATCAAAGGCAAGTACCATATCTTCAAACCGGTCTCCCATTTTATAATATTTACTGATACTTGGAGCCAGATAAGTAAAAAGCGGTGAGATATAATCAGTTCCCCTGGTTGCGAACCAACTCTGCGACAATGCTTCTATATGCAAATTCCTCATTGGAATTTCCTCGTTATCAGCCTCTTCCATAACCTCGGTATAATAATTCTTCTCACAGGCTGTCAAGCAGACTGCCAAACACATCCCAGTCAATATCCGGGAAAATAAATTTGTTAATTTCATATATCTTATATAATAATACAAAGCAAGAAACTGTTTTAAAATAATTGGATGATAATATTAATCAGTCGGTCAGTTATAATAATTTTAAATTCGCAATCCCCAAAATCATGAGCTATAATTATCCGTTTGACTAAAAACAATGGCAAGTTTATTAAAAATACTGTAGATCTACAAAAAAATAATCAAAAGAGAGATCTGTCAATGAAATTTTAACAAATTTGAAAAAATCATTAAGGGTACTCCCAGATAACCTTGTGCCGAGTTTATCCCTGTGTCACTATTTTGCTATTTGTGTCATTGCCTTGTCTACGGGATATAATGTTAGGGATCTTACTCTTAATTTCTGCAACTTTGCAAACAACAAAGATTCACTGTCAATGTTGGCTGCTTCTGATATCATATTCAACGCTACAATATCAAAATCTGAGAACTTGAGAATAGCTCTTCTTCTTGGTATATTTTCGTTATTGATTAAATTGCCGGCTACCGGTTTGCATATGTTCAGGAATTTTGCCAATTTTGCACATTGGTTATATATATAATATTTGTTTGTTAAAAAAATTACCACTTTTAATCTGTTAAATTTTAGTAAAACAACAACTTATTATTCATTAATCTTTTAATTTAATTACGCTAACACATTATATATTAATCAAATTTTTTATTTATCAGTATGAACAGCAAATTTTTTATTTTAATTCTTTTATGTATGGTGTCGCTCTCTTTCAGCAGTTGCAATAAAGATAAAGACCAGAAGGTGAGCAACTCAGAACGCCTTATCGGTGAATGGATTTATCGTACAACACAGGAAAAGACAAACGGGGAGTGGAAAGATATGCCTACACAGGTAGGTGCTGAAGGCGCGCAGACATTCTATAAAGATGGAAAAGCACTCATCACAATGACGTTTAAAGGTGAGTACATGGAGCAGAAATTTGAATGGAATTTGAAAGATAACAATGATTATATCATCAATGGCACTGTGAGAGGACAAATCTTGTTTGAAAGTAACGATTGCTTCTATCTCTACTCGGATGAAACCCTCGATCCGGAAACAGGCGGGAATATTAAAGGAGAGTTTCGCGATATTTACGACCGTAAGAAATAGTCTATGAAACAGGTAGTTTGCAGTGCACTTTTACTTCTTGTTTGCTTTGTTTGCGGATGTGACAAGATACATACAGGAAGCAGGAAAGCAGCGGTCTTTGTTCCGGCTGCTCCCGATTATAATGAATCGAAAATGTGGTATGTCGAACGCAACGACCAAGGCGACGGCGTTGATGTGTTTTACATTCCTTCTACTTGGGAGTTTGACTGGAAAACATCTGACAGCCTTGTTTCTCACTATGCAGACCCATCTTTACCCGAACATCGTGTACACATGGAAACCGAAATGACCAAGATAGCTGAATACATGGCATTGGGAAACAACTTCTATTCTCCTCATTATAGGCATATTACCCTTGATTCATGGGCTACACTCAATGAAGATACCATTGCGCGCAGATATATGGATGTGTCTTTCAAAGATGTAAAAGCTGCTTTCCGCCATTTCCTCACAAACTATAACCAAGGTCGTCCGTTTATTCTGGCAGGATTCAGTCAGGGTGGAAAGTCGGTTGTAGAATTGATGAAGCACTTGTCTGAAGAGGAACGTAAGCGGATGATTGCCGCATACGTGTTGGGATATAAAGTTACTCCTGCAGATGTGGAGAAAGCGCCGTGGATCAAACCGGCAACAGACTCCATTGACACAGGAGTCACCATTTGTTATAATTCCGTTTCGGATGTCAAATACATAAAGCCCATAGTCAGTGCCCCCAATGTGATGTGTATCAATCCGGTCAATTGGTGTACAGATGCTACTCCGGCAGTGCTCAACGATACCATTACGGTGACTGTTGACCCTCATTACAAGGTACTTGTGCTACAAGGGTTTGATGGGTCTTACTTGCCTAACATCCTCAATGTATTGAATACGGGCGATTATCACGGTATAGAGCCATGGGTATATAGTGACTGCCTGAAAAAGAATATGTGCCAGCGAATTCGCAGTTTTCAACAGAAAAAATAGGCAGGTAACAGTTAAGTGGCAAAAATCCATCGCTCGCTTGCGTTTTTCTGCATAACCTCAAATAACTCTTCAGCTACAAAAATAGTTAATTTACTTGATCTTAGCAAGTTTTTATGAAAGATTTTCAAGGGAGATCTGGTCCGGTTTCGGGCTTGGTCTCCTTTTTTATTTCTATCCGTAAGATACCCTCTTTTTACTGTATTTACCTTTCCTCCGAATAGTTTATTTCCGGTAATAGGGTTTTACCCTCTCAACAAAATTCAAAAAATATATCATTGATACATAATGGTTTGCTAACAAAATATGGGGCTGGCGGTATCCGTCAGCCCTATGTTCACCCTCCGATTTTCCCAAACTTTGCAAGCGAAGAAAGACAAAAACAGTATCGAACTAAAAACAACCGACAAATGGAAGAAGGCAAGAATGAAATCATGGAGCTCAGGCAGATGATCGAAGGATGCTTCGAGCGTCAGAACAAGCTCATCGCCCGTCTGGAAATGGAGTTGGAAGCACTCAGTAATTTCAACGGCAAACAGATGCTGGACAGCCGTGACATGCGTCTCCAGCTAAAAGTCTGCGACCGGACACTGATACGCTGGCGCATGTCGGGAAAGCTGCCGTCCTTCAAGATTAGCGGCAAGGTGTACTTCTGGGCATTCGACGTGTACAAGTTCCTCCGGGAGGAATATGGCACGATCGTCCTGCCGGAAGCCCTCGAAGAAGAGGAACCAATAACAATTAATAATAAGAAGAATGGAAAATCAAAGTAAGTACATCATGATCGAGCGGAACAAGTTTGCCGCCCTTGTCAAGGCACACCGTAAATGCCTGCAGATACTGAGTATCCTGACCTATGCGCATACCGTCAAGGAAGTGCAGCTGACCTTCACGCTGGAGGAGATCTGCGAGCTTCTCCAGATGACCCGTGAGGAAGTGGAGACACAACGTCAGAAGGGGTATATCCGTTTCAGCGTGCAGAATGGTATAACCGTCTACGAGATCACGGACATCCTGCGGTTGAAGAACATGCTGGAGATGGGAAAGATCTACCGCAAGATCGACGGAATGGCGATAACCGTTCCGGTGAAAAAAGAGACCGGGAATGTAACGGATTCATTAACCGATTAATAGGATTCAATATGAGACAGTTGGTACATGCCTCGCTTTTCAGCGGGTTTGGTGCGGCGGATCTTGCCGCCGAATGAATGGGATGGCGTAACGCCTTCCATTGTGAGATAGATGAGTTTTGTAACCGAATTTTAAATTACTGGTTCAGCCATGCAGAAAGTTATACGGATATTACAACTACGGATTTTCGGGGATGAAGGGGACGGATTGACATCCTCACAGGAGGTTTCCCATGCCAGCCCTTTTCCGTTGCCGGCCGGCGAAAGGGCGCGGAGGACAGCCGTTACCTCTGGCCTCACATGCTCCGTGCCATTCATGAGATACGCCCCATGACAGGGACACGGCCATTTTTTATGGCCTGGTTCTTGGTGTAGAACAGAACTCGAAAGGTACTCCTCATGACTCGATTATTTTTGTTACAAAATTACTATTTATCGAGTTGTTTTAAGCTATGAAGAATAATGCAAACAATTGAAAAATAACCGCTTATATTGTCTGTTTTATAGACTTGGACAAGGTAACGATTAGGTAACGTAACTCATGCTCAAATGTGCTTTTTGTAGCGTCGTTTTTCAAATGGAAGTGAAATACAATCCCATTAATTCGCTGAATTCAAGCGGTGTGTCGCCATTATGCAACTATTTCTAAAAATCTCCGACTTTCAAATATAAACAAGCAGTATACACTCTTTGAACAACCGTATGTTTAATGTAGAACAACAACACAGACAAAGTTAATTACCCTATTTCATACATCAAACTCCCGATATTTATAAAGGCTCACATTCGTGAGCCTTTGAGCTAACAACCATAAACCTTTCAGCTCACAGCTGTGGACAAAACCGCTCATTAATGTGAGCCAGGGCAGACGCATTATATTTTTTACTATATTCTCCTTTGCTATTCCTTTGTTATATTATTGTTTATTAGTATATTACCATTTGTTTATGCCGATTGTTTTTCTTATCTTTATAAGATATATTAAAACATAAACTAACATGAAAATTGGCATAATTGACCTTTGTAAACAAATAGAAGATCCTAGGATGAACCGTAAAAAAGTACATAAA
>NZ_JACOOB010000024.1:0-60891 GCF_014287315.1 Bacteroides sp. NSJ-39
GAATCTTTCAATGCTAAAATTAAACTATTCAGAGCAAACCTAAGAGGCGTAGCTGACAAGAGGTTCTTCCTTTTCCGCATTGCTAAACTATATGCGTATCCCCACTAAATTTCTACTGACCCGTAGTAACTTATCTGTGAGGCAATAATAAGAAAACCGCAAATGGCTTGACGACTATTTGCGGTTTTCTTATTGCACGGGAGGAGAGGCTCGAACTCCCGACACCCGGTTTTGGAGACCGGTGCTCTACCAACTGAGCTACTCCCGTGTTTGCGGCTGCAAAGGTAGTAGAAACTTCTGAATCTCCAAACATTCGGGTAAATAAGTTTTGAACTATTTTAATTTTTCCCATTCGTCGGGCTTGAAACCGACCAATACCAAACTGTCTGTTACTACTAGAGGACGTTTCACCAACTTACCGTTTGTTGCCAGCAGTTCTATTTGTTCCTCTTCGCTCATGCTTGGCAACTTCTCACTCAGTTTCAGCTCTTTATAAACGAGTCCGCTAGTGTTGAAGAATTTCTTTATAGGTAGACCGCTACGGGGAATCCATGCTTTTAGCTCTTCTATTGTAGGATTTTCTTCTACAATCAACCGGTTTGTATACTCAATGTTATTTTCTGTTAACCACTTTTTGGCTTTTTGGCATGTGCTGCATGCCGGGTACTGCAAAAATAAAGGTGTCATACTCATTTCTAATTTATTATTTGATATTTGTTGTTTCACATTTAGGGTAGTAACTGTAAATCCTGATACATGATTCGATAGGCAGCCGCTTTCTTATCCAATGCCAATGGGTATGCTCGCGACGATGAAGGCATACGATACAGCCTCATTGCACGTTTCTCAAAAACAAACTCCGAATAATCACCGACTTTCGGTTCTTCTACATCCAATTGTTGCCGGAGTGTGTCGGTAGCTTTCTGACCGGTAGTAACGATGGCCTTACATTCGGGAAGCCGACGAAGCATTGCGGCAATATCGGTGGCTTCCACAACCTCCAGAAACTTATCGGACGCATTGTCTTGTAGTCGGCGAACGGATGAGGCCGTATCGAACAGTGCAATTCCTTTCTCATTTAGAAAGTCTATAATCCGTTCACGGCAAAACGCTTTCCGTGTAGGATTTAGAAAGTAGTCTTTGTCATTAAAAAACAACACACCGAAAATACGCCACATATCATTATTCAGGTTCGGGTAATAGAAGTCCATAGACCAACGCTTTTTCTGCGGTGGAAAACTTCCCAGCATTAGCAGTTTGGCTTTTGCCGGAAGAAATGGTTCTAGTGGATGTTTCTCGATTTCTATCATTATGTATCATTTTAATTTCATGCAAAAATAGTGATAATGTTTATTTCGTTCAAAATCAATGTGAAAAAATGCAATATATAAAATATTTACGTATTTTTGTGGCATAATGAACAGACAGTCTTTTATAATATCATTGAGAGTTCAAGTTGTTGTAAGTTGTTTATTGAGTTCATTCTTCTTTTTAAGCGAGAATGGTTACGCTTCGGAACAAGTTACGTTTATAGAAACCATAGAAACCCCTACGGATAATGCGACGGCAACGGTAAGGGGACGTGTTGTCGATACCAACGGTGAGCCGCTTATCGGGGCAACCATTCGTGAGAAAGGAGGAGCGAACGGAACTGTCAGTGATATAGATGGTAGCTTCTTTTTGTCCGTTCCGGATAACGCTATTCTGCAAGTTTCCTTTATCGGTTATGAGACAGTGGAAGTCAAAGTAGCGGGTAGGGCAATGCTTGAAATCTCCCTTCGAGAAAATACGGTCATGCTTGATAATGTAATTGTGACTGCTCTAGGGCTTGAAAAGGATGAATCTACTTTGGCCTATTCGACTCAGAAAATAAAAGGGGAAGAACTGAATCGGCTAAAGGAGATAAATATGATAACAGCCCTTGTCGGAAAAGCTGCAGGAGTGCAGGTCAACAAGAATTCTTCCGGTATGGGTGGTTCTGCCAAAATTACTCTTCGGGGAGTCCGTTCGGTATCCGGAGATAATCAGCCGCTTTATGTAATAGACGGTGTGCCGATGTCCAACACTTCTCCGGAACAGGCTTATTCGGCGATTGGCGGAACGGCAAATGCCGGAAACCGAGATGGAGGTGATGGTATCTCCAATCTGAATCCGGAGGATGTAGAAAGTATCAGTATCTTGAAAGGCGCCCCGGCAGCGGCTTTGTATGGAAGTTTGGCTGCCAATGGAGTAATCCTGATCACTACCAAAAAAGGAAATTCTACAGGGAAAAGAAGTATCCACTTCTCTACCGGACTTACTTTTGAAAAGGCTTTCAGTTTACCCCAGATGCAAAATAGCTATGGGGTGAGTGATGTGATAGATAGTTGGGGTGAAAAGGAAAGTTTGGAGGTGCATGATAATCTGAATGATTTTTTCCGTACCGGACTTACTTCCATGACTTCCGTATCCGTCAGTCACGGAAATGAAAATCTGCAAACTTATTTCTCTTATGCCAATACTACCGGACGAGGCATTATTGAAGGGAATAAATTAAAGAAGCATAACATCAATCTGCGTGAAACGGCTGCCATGTTCAACAAACGTCTGAAGTTGGATGGCAATGTCAATGTCATGAAACAAACGGTTGAGAATAAGCCCGTCTCAGGAGGTTTCTATATGAATCCGTTAGTAGGGCTTTACCGTTTTCCGCGTGGCGAAGATCTGTCTTATTATAAGGAGCATTTTGAAACTTATAATGAAGAGCGTAATTTGAATGTGCAGAATTGGCATACGTTTACCGAAGATTTTGAGCAGAATCCATATTGGATAGTGAATCGTATCCAAAGCAAGGAAACACGCACACGTGTCATTCTTGCTCTTTCCGCCACTTTCAAAGTGAATGGTTGGCTGACGATACAAGCACGTGGCAATATGGATTATTGGGCTGACAAATTGCGTCAGAAATTCTATGCTTCTACCGCAACTGCTTTATGCGGAGTGAACGGGCGTTATCTTGAGATGGACTATCAGGAAACGCAGATGTATGGTGACGTGATGGCTATGTTTAAGAAAACATGGGGTGATTTTACTCTGGATGCGGCTATTGGCGGCAGTATCAATGATAAGGTGGTGAACTCAACCCGTTACGACTCGAAGAATGCTTCTTTGAAATACGCCAATGTGTTTAATATTGCCAATATCGTGATGAACAGCTCTGCCAGTATTGATCAGAAGATAGATGCACACCGGCAGTTGCAATCATTTTTCGGTACGGCTCAGATAGGTTATAAGGAAAAGATATTTCTTGATTTGACAGCCCGTAATGACTGGTCGTCCACGTTGTCCTATACCAAGCATGAGAAATCAGGGTTTGCTTATCCGTCCGTCGGCCTTTCTATACTGCTTGATAAATGGCTGAAATTGCCCGAATGGATTTCTTTTGCAAAACTACGCGGGGCTTACAGTAAAGTGGGAAATGATATCCCTCTGTACATCACAAATTCCACTTCGCACGTCAATGCCGGTGGTGAAGTACAGGCAAATGATGCTGCGCCTTTTAAAGAAATGGAACCGGAAATGACTCATGCTATGGAATTCGGAACGGAATGGAAGTTCTTCCGACACCGTTTGGGAATTAACCTGACTTATTATCGCACAAACACGTATAATCAGTTTTTCAAACTTCCTGCTCTCGCCGGTGATGAGTTTGCTTATCGGTATGTGAACGCCGGAAATATTCAAAACAAGGGATGGGAAATTACGCTGAATGCTACTCCGGTGTTAACTTCTGACTTCACATGGAAGACGTCGCTCAATTTTTCTTCCAATAAGAATAAGATTGTGAAGTTGCATGATGACTTGAAGGAGTTCGTTTACGGACCTACAAGTTTTTCTTCAAGCTATGCTATGAAATTGGTGAAAGGCGGTTCTATCGGGGATATATATGGAAAAGCTTTTGTGCGCGATGATCAGGGAAAGATTGTTTATGGGACGGAAGGAGACCATAAAGGGCTGCCGTTGGTGGAAGGAGATGGTAATACGGTGAAAGTAGGAAATGCCAATCCGGTCTTTTTAATGGGATGGAATCATACGTTTTCTTACAAGGGATTCAGTTTTTACTTTTTGCTCGACTGGCGTTATGGCGGTAAAGTCCTTTCGCAAACGCAGGCGGAAATGGATCTTTATGGAGTGTCGGAAATAACAGCAGACGCTCGTGATAAAGGATATGTTGTGCTGGAAGGGGAACGGATAGACAATGTGAAAGGATTCTATAAGAATGTGGTAGGCGGACGTGCCGGAGTGACGGAATATTATATGTACGATGCCACTAATCTGCGTTTGCGTGAAGTGTCGCTGAGTTACAATTTCCCTAAGGAATGGATGCAGAAAACTAAAGTATTGAAGAATGTGCAACTTTCGTTTGTAGCCCGTAATCTGTGTTTCTTGTATAAGGAAGCACCTTTTGACCCGGATCTGGTACTTTCTACAGGAAATGATAATCAAGGTATCGAGGTGTTCGGAATGCCTACTACCCGTAGCCTGGGTTTTACGCTGAAATGTGAGTTTTAAAAGCTGAAAAGGGAAAATGAAGAAACGATACATATATTTATATTTGATAGGCTGGTGGCTTTTTTGCGTAGCATGCACGGGCAACTTCCGCGATTATAATACCGATCTGTCCGGCATTACGAATGAAGATCTGATCATTGATGATAATGGTTATGGAATCCGTCTGGGGATTATCCAACAAGGCATTTATTTTAATTACGATTACGGAAAGGGGAAGAACTGGCCTTTCCAGTTGATACAGAATTTGAATGCGGATATGTTCAGTGGATATATGCATGACGCCAAACCTCTGAACGGTGGTTCCAATAATTCCGATTATAATATGCAGGATGGTTGGAACAGTGCGATGTGGACACATGTGTATTCGTATATTTTTCCACAGATATATCAGTCGGAGAATGCTACCCGTGATACTCATCCAGCCCTGTTCGGTATTACGAAAATATTGAAAGTGGAAGTAATGCATCGGGTAACGGATTACTATGGTCCTATTATTTACAGGCATTTTGCGAATGCGGAAAAGCATTATCAACCTGATACGCAGAAAGAGGTCTATTATGAATTCTTTAATGAACTGGATTCTGCCGTTGTCGCTCTTATCGGTTATATAGAAGAAAAACCGGAATCCAATGGGTTCGCCCGGTTTGACATTCTGCTGGATGGCAAGTATTCCTCTTGGGTGAAGTTTGCCAATTCTTTGCGCTTGCGTTTGGCTATGCGTCTTGCATCAATCGCTCCCGACAAGGCACGTTCGGAAATAGAGAAGATAAAGGAAAATGATTACGGTTTCTTTGAGAGAGGATCGGAAAAAGTTGCGGTTTCTACAAAATCGGGATATATTAATCCGTTGGGAGAACTTAATCTGGTGTGGAATGAAACGTATATGAATGCTTCAATGGAGTCTATACTTACAGGATACGGTGATCCCCGACTCAAAGCCTATTTCGTTCCTTGTACGGATGAAAAGTTTAAGGGAGAGTATCGTGGCATTCGTCAGGGAACTTGTTTTGCACATAATCATTATGCAGGGCTGTCCCGATTGTCGGTCACACAGGCTACGGACGCACCTCTGATGACGGCTTCTGAAGTCTGGTTTTTACGTGCTGAGGCCGCTTTACGCGGTTGGACAGACGAAGATGAAGAAAACTGCTATCGGAACGGAGTGATGACTTCTTTCGAACAATGGGGTGTTTATGGAGTAGAAGATTACTTGAAGAGCGAACGGATAGCTTCAAATTTTGTAGACACTTATGAAACGGAGAATAATGTGGAAGCTCGTTGTAAGGTATCACCAAAATGGAATCCGTCGGATGATAAGGAGAAAAAGCTGGAGAAGATTATTACCCAAAAGTGGATTGCCATGTTTCCCGAAGGCTGTGAAGCTTGGGCTGAACAAAGACGTACGGGATATCCCCGCTTGTTTCCCGTACGTTTCAATCATAGCAGGAACGGATGTATAGATTCGGAGACGATGGTACGCCGACTTCACTTTCCCGGTACTTTGCAAACAGAAGATCCGGAGCAATATTCTGCCCTTGTGAAAGCTTTGGATGGAGAAGACCACGAAGGTACATACCTATGGTGGGACACGGGAAATAATAGTTTGGAATAAAAAATCTGTGTAAGTAATGTGTGTATATGTGCAGGTTTAACTAATTTTGCGCTTTCATTAAAAAACACATTTATTCATGAAACAGATTATTGCTGCTTTTTTTCTTTGTATGTTGCTTTGGCCCGTGTCGGGATTGCGGGCTCAAAACATACAGTTGCATTATGATTTCGGACGTTCCCTGTATGATAAAGATTTAAAAGGTCGTCCTTTGCTGACTTCTACTGTAGAGAAATTCCATTCCGATGCTTGGGGAAGTACCTATTTCTTTGTTGATATGGATTATACTTCCGATGGGGTAGCTTCCGCTTATTGGGAGATTGCCCGTGAGTTGAAATTCTGGAAAGCTCCTTTTTCCGCACATCTCGAATATAACGGTGGTTTGGCAAAAGGATTTTCTTACAATAATGCTTATCTGGCCGGTGCTACCTATACTTATAACAATGCTTCTTTCTCAAAAGGTTTCACTGTGAGCGCCATGTATAAGTACATTCAGAAGCATAAATCACCTAACAATTTCCAATTGACAGGTACTTGGTACATTAATTTTTGCCATAACTTGCTGACTTTCTCCGGGTTTGCCGACTGGTGGCGTGAGGAAACGGATTATGGGAAAACGATCTTCCTTACCGAACCACAGTTTTGGGTAAACCTGAACCGTATTAAAGGAGTAAATAAGAATTTCAACTTAAGTATAGGCTCGGAAGTGGAATTAAGTAATAACTTCGGTAATCGTGATGGCTTTTATGCAATCCCGACACTAGCCCTAAAATGGACATTGAATTAAATGAAAACAGATTTAATCTACGGTGTTGAAGACCGTCCTCCTTTTAAAGATGCGCTGTTTGCCGCTTTGCAACATCTGTTGGCTATCTTTGTTGCCATCATTACACCGCCACTTATCATTGCGAGTGCTTTGAAACTGGATGTGGAGAAGACGAGTTTTCTGGTCTCTATGTCTCTCTTTGCTTCAGGAGTATCAACTTTCATTCAATGTCGCCGTTTCGGAACGATAGGAGCGGGGCTGCTCTGTATTCAGGGAACCAGTTTCTCTTTTATAGGGCCTATCATTGCCACAGGGCTTGTCGGTGGATTACCTCTAATTTTCGGTTCCTGTATGGCTGCCGCGCCCATCGAGATGATTGTCAGCCGTACTTTTAAGTACTTGCGTAATATCATCACTCCGTTAGTATCCGGTATTGTTGTGCTACTTATCGGATTGAGCCTGATAAAAGTCGGGATCGTGTCTTGCGGAGGTGGATATTCTGCTATGGATAACGGAACCTTTGCAACTTGGGAAAATCTATCTATTGCTGCACTGGTACTTTTAAGTGTATTATTTTTCAATCGTTGCGGAAATAAATACCTGCGCATGAGTTCCATTGTTCTTGGGCTTTGTCTTGGTTATGGTTTGGCTTTTGTCTTAGGGAAAGTCGATATGAGCTCTCTGAATGTAGGAATGCTGATGAGTTTCAATATTCCTCAACCTTTTAAATATGGCATTGACTTCAATGTTTCCTCTTTTATAGCTATTGGGCTGGTTTACTTGATTACGGCTATTGAAGCGACGGGCGACGTGACTGCCAATTCTATGATATCCGGTCTTCCGATTGAAGGTGATTCTTATCTGAAACGAGTTTCAGGTGGAGTAATGGCAGACGGATTCAACTCTTTCCTTGCCGGAGTTTTTAACTCCTTCCCAAACTCTATTTTTGCGCAGAACAACGGTATTATTCAACTGACTGGAGTAGCCAGTCGCTATGTGGGTTATTATATTGCTGCAATGCTTGTACTTTTGGGCTTGTTCCCTATTGTAGGGGCTGTTTTTTCATTAATGCCCGATCCAGTACTGGGTGGCGCAACCTTGCTTATGTTCGGTACGGTAGCCGCCGCAGGTATCCGCATTGTCTCTTCTCAGGAAATCGGTCGTAAAGAAACGTTGGTATTAGCGGTCAGCCTTTCTCTTGGCTTGGGAGTAGAATTAATGCCGGACGTACTGCAACAAGCCCCTGAAGCGATTCGAAGTATCTTTTCATCGGGAATCACTACCGGAGGCCTGACTGCAATTATTGCCAATATAGTAATACGTGTAAAAGAAGAGAAAGATTAATCTTCAATACTCAGATTACTCATTTTGTCAGTTATATGGAAGGGGAAATCCGGATATTCGTAGAGACTGAAACGGGTTTCGGTTTCCCCTTTGGTGTAGTTCCATATCGAAGCATAATCTTCCGGGTCTTCTCCCATTTTAGCCAATTGGCGCAGATAAGCGGCCAACGATTTGTTCTCTACAATATAAATTTGTCCCATCCGGTCAATAATCGGACTGTGGCGGCGCGTTCCGTCATGTTCAAAACATAGGATGCGTTTCCCTTCTTCTGTAAGTCCCACTAATTGGAAAGTCATACTTTTGCCGATGGCTGGTAAATTCAGTACACTGCGATCTGTAGCAAGGAAAGGTAAGTGATGTTTTCTCATGAACCGCCTTAACTGTTTGGCAACCTCTTCTTTTTCTTTCATATCTTTTTCTGTTCCCGTCTTTGTTTCCAATATCTTATATAATTCTTCTGCCTGTTCCGGTGTCATTCTGCCATATATTTTTTCCTCCTGCTGTTCCTGCATCGAACGGCTGTTGGGTGCGAACACCGCATAATTTTCATTAAAGCCCTTCACGGAAAAAGTATAGTAACACATCACTCCCAATGAATTAAGCACTTGTCGGAGCCGTGTTGTATGTCCTCGTCGCGAAGCTGCCACTGTGTACACCAATTGGTTCGTGATGATCCATCCAGCGGAAAGTATCTTCCGAATAGCCTCTTTAGCTTCCGGAGTCACCTCCAATGGGGTCTGGAAATGGGTCTGGATAATAAACTGTTTCACACCGGCTGCCGAAGCCTTTTCTTTGAATTCCCGCAATATCTCCACTAACTCGTCATTAATGCGCATCGGTAAATAGGCTGGTAAACGGGAACCTAACCTTACCCGTTGCAGTTCTGCATATTTTTCACCCTCCGGACGGTCAAGGTTCGCTTTCTGTTTGCGTATGGCCATTCGATATACTGCATCCAGAATGTGTTGAAGTGTCTTATTCTGACTCATCAGCGCATCTCCTCCGGTGATAAGAATATCCCGCAATTGCGTATCTTCTTCAAAATAAGTCATCAAGCGTCGTAATTTGCGTTCCCATGACTCTTTCGGTCGTAACGTTTCAAACTCAAAATTCAACCGTTCGCTCTGAAAATCATACATCCGTTGACAAGAAGCGCAAAGTCCTCCGCACGCTCTTCCCATCGTATCAGGAATAAGAATAGCAACCTCCGGATAACGTCGATGAATATTATGTCCATCCGGTAATAGCCATCCTGCTGCATTCGGTTTTTCCGCCTCTACAATATCTTCTTTCTCCCATGCGCGGATATTTCCATAAGTTTCTACCAGTCGTGGCGAGTAAAGAATATAGCTCCGGATCGCTTCATCGTTATATCCATATCCCGTAACATTGAGTAATGACAGGTAATAAGGAGTGGCAAAAAACGGCATCCTTTTCTTTCGGGCACGATGAAGCAAATACATTGTTTCTGACGAAAGTGAATTTCCTAGAAAACGGTTCAACTCTCCCGGACTCTTAACAGCCATTGCCAAATGAAAGCGAAAGTCATTCCACCATTCGCTCACCAGTCTGTATTTCTCTTCATAACTCATCCCTTCTTCAAAATGAAAACGTGCCGAAGGTTTCGACTTTCTGTTTTCAATCTTTTGAATCAGTAAATGCAACATCCGCTCCTTATTCTCATCCCGCACTTCCCGTACCTCTTCATCTAATCCTGTTTCCCAACGGTCATTCCGGTTTTTGATACGTTGCGGAGACGGTAAAGGTATTACATCCCCTTTCAATCGTTTGAACATTTGAAAGAGTTCTATGAATAAGTCTGTCGGTAACTCCATGTTTTCTAATGTTCCCGTCAGAAATTCATAAAGCAACCGTATTGTCTGTATTGACATATCCTGTCCCGTAGACAGTTCATGGACATTCTGTCCATCATAATGGAGTAAAAGTCGAATTTGCTCCCTAGCCTCTTTCGCAGTCTTATTCTCCATTCTGCAAGTCTCCAGAAATCGTTGCATTTTGAGCTTAAACTCCTCAACAGAAGAGCTTTTATCAGCCATCTCCACCACTTCCGGAATTTCTTGATTATAGATTTGTTTCAATTGTGAAAAAGTAAGTGTAAGCATTTTCTTTTGTTTCATAAGCAATCTCTCTATTTAATGGTATATAAAGATACGAAAAAAGCGGAAGTTTCATACCTCCGCTTTTTCTATCGTGCTAATCTTTACGATTTTCTAACATTTTAGAGCAACTTATTTTTTCGTTTCCGTGTCATCATTCTTGCGTTTCGGCTCTTTTTTTGCTAATAAGACAATATTATACACATAATCCGTCATCCACTGTTCCGAGTATCCCAGACGTTCCTTGTATTGACGTACAGCCGCTGCAGTCTTGTGCACATCATCAGCTTTCCATACAGTCTTTGTGCAAACATCGTGGACCGTTTTCTGAGTCATGCCATAAAGTGCTTTCTTAAAGATAGACGGCATGCGGAACTTCCATTGCATCAGATTCCCCATCAACATCATCAAGTCGTTAGAGAATCCTTGATACATAAACAGATAAGATTGAATATCATTCTGAGTACGGCAGTTGCGTTTTACGGAAGAATCGATTTCTTTAAAGAAACTCTCATTCAATCCATAGTCCTGCATCAACATTTTGCGCGAAGCTGACTTTTCGGCCAATCCTAACTTGCCATTTTGCGTAGGTACCTTGAATAAACGTTTGAAGTTGGCTACATCCGGCAGGAAGCGGATATTTGTGATACCAAGGTTAGTGGCGATAACTGACTGGAAATAGACCCGGGTCAGAGAAATGAAATCTTCTACATTGCCGACTTTTGTTTCATCGGATTTTTTCTTGAATAAACCAAATAAGCCCATTGTTGTATTTACAATTTTATTATTTACAATTTACTAATTGAACGTGTGTGATAGCTTTGTTGCATACCAACCAAGCTGATATTTCGTGTGCAAAGGTACAAAAAACAGTTGGGTTTCACCAACATTCCAAGTCCTTTTCAATATCCGGCATTGTCTCTTTTTTGAAAACAGGATTCTGAATGCCGACTTTCTTCTGCGATGAGCCGAAAAGTACCATCATTGTTTAGCATAAAGTCTCTAATGTAATTGCGATCATTCACCTTTCATCCGGAAGTAGAATTTATGATTTTCGAATACAGGTTCTGCAATACCATAACGAACGAATTTGGCAAGCAGATGTTCGGCGGCACGGCGTGAGATTCCTGTCTGACGACAATAACGGTTGAGTGATAGTAGAGTACCGTGTTCCAGTTGATCGAGCAAAAGCTGTTCACGTTCAGTGTAACGGATTAGTTCGCCACGGGGATTGTCGCTCTGTTGCCACACGCGGAGATGTATAGGTGTCGCCAATATGTTTTCGTCCTTGATACGGAGATAGGCGAGCGGTTTTCCAGTTTCGTCTTTGGCATACACCGGTTTGTGAAGGGTCTCTTTGATAGTGACTACCAATACCTGTCGTCTTTCTACTATGTATGTTTGCATTGTATATTCCACTTCGGGCACACAATAAAGTTGTGCGGCCGCCTCAATCATATATTTCTCCTCTTCGGAACGTACGCCTGCTATTTTTCCATTGTCTTTCACGCCAATAAGCAATCTTCCTCCGTCGGTGTTGGCAAAAGCGGACAAGGTTTTGGCTATCTTGCGTGCATCGGAAATTTCAAATTTGAAGTCCTGTTGTTGATGCTCTCCTTCAGCAATCAAAGTATGTATATAATCGGTATCTGTAAGCGGTTTCATGGCTACAAAGGTAGGTAAAAATGGCGAAAAGACCTTTTTTTGCATTATTTTCAAAGAATATTTCAAAAAAAATATTGTTTTTACGCGTTTATTTCGGGAAACAGTGTATTTTTGCGACACATTATTAACGAAAAAATAAAAGGATTATGAAAGAATTGGTAGAAAAAGTAGCAGCTCTGTATGCTGACTTCGCAAAAGATGCTAACGCTCAGATTGAAAACGGTAACAAAGCAGCAGGAACTCGCGCTCGTAAAGCTTCTTTGGAAATCGAAAAAGCAATGAAAGAATTCCGTAAAGCATCTTTGGAAGCTTCTAAAAAGTAAGATTAGAAACTACTAAGATATCAGAAGAAATGAGAGGGTATATCATCATGATATATCCTCTTTTTATTTTTTAAGCTTCTCTTTTTGCAACTTATGTACTGAAAATCGGGCTTGTGAAAGTCTGGTTTTTTTGTATTCTTAATATTAATCGTATATTTGCGACAATAATCAGATTGGAAATCATGAACGAAAACGTCTTAGCTAAACTGAAGATACTTGCAGAATCTGCCAAGTACGATGTTTCCTGTTCTTCCAGTGGTACGGTGCGTTCCAATAAGCCGGGAACGCTGGGAAACACTGTGGGAGGATGGGGGATATGTCACAGTTTTGCCGAGGACGGGCGGTGTATCTCGCTATTGAAAATCATGCTTACCAATTATTGTATTTACGATTGTGCCTATTGCGTCAACCGTCGTAGCAATGATCTTCCCCGCGCTACCTTTTCCGTTTCGGAATTGGTGGAGCTGACGATGGAATTTTACCGTCGTAACTATATCGAAGGGCTGTTTCTTAGCTCCGGAGTGGTCCGTAATCCGGACTATACAATGGAGAGACTTGTGCGTGTAGCCAAAGATTTGCGGCAAGTGTACCGTTTTAACGGTTATATCCATCTCAAGAGTATTCCCGGAGCCAGTCGCGAATTAGTGAATGAAGCCGGATTGTATGCCGATCGTCTTAGCGTCAACGTTGAAATTCCCAAAGAAGAAAATTTGAAACTGCTTGCACCGGAAAAAGACCATAAAAGCGTATTTGCTCCGATGAAATACATTCAACAAGGCGTGTTGGAGAGTAAAGAAGAACGGCAGAAGTTTCGCCACGCACCGCGTTTCGCACCTGCGGGACAAAGTACCCAGGTGATTGTGGGAGTTACCTCCGAATCGGATAAAGATATTCTTTTTCTTTCGTCGGCACTTTATGGGCGCCCCACCATGAAACGTGTCTATTACTCGGGCTACGTTTCCGTGAATACGTATGATAAGCGCCTTCCGGCATTGAAACAGCCGCCTCTGGTACGTGAAAACCGGCTCTATCAGGCTGACTGGTTATTGCGCTTTTATCAATTCAAGGTAGATGAAATTGTGGATGATTCCTATCCGGACCTCGATCTCGAAATAGACCCGAAACTCTCGTGGGCTTTGCGCCATCCCGAACAGTTTCCTGTCGACATCAATAAGGCGGACTACGAAATGTTGCTCCGTGTGCCGGGAGTAGGGGTGAAGTCGGCGAAACTGATTGTTGCTTCCCGTCGTTTTTCGCGGCTGGGATTTTATGAACTGAAGAAGATAGGAGTGGTGATGAAGAAAGCGCAATATTTCATCACTTGCAAAGAACTGCCTCTCCAGATGCAGACAGTGAACGAACTTTCTCCGCAACGGGTGCGCAGCTTATTGTTGCCGAAACCGAAAAAGAAAGTGGATGAACGTCAGCTGTTGCTTGATTTTGGCGAATAGTAAATATGCTTGGTGTTTTTTATGAATGTTTATATTTACGATAAAACCTTTGATGGGCTGCTGACGGCTGTGTTCGACGCCTATTTCCGCAAGACTTTTCCCGATGCTTTGTTGTCGGAAGGAGATGCTTTGCCTTTATTTTGTGATGAGCTGCATACGGTAGTGACCGATGAAGAAAAGGCCGGGCGTGTGTGGCGGGGATTGCAGAAGAAAGTTTCCTCTTCTGCTTTGGGTTGCCTCACGCAAAGTTGGCTGTCGGAACTTCCGGAAATAGGAATTCTTATTTTTCGATATATCCGTAAAGCAATCGATGCACCCCGCTCTATTGAAACCAATTTTGGTGATCCGGACGTTTTGCAATTGGCGCAAATATGGAAGAAAGTGGATGGCGAATGTGTGCACCTGATGCAGTTTGTCCGTTTCCAGAAAGCTGCCGACGGTACATTCTTTGCCGCTTTCGAACCGCAGTATAATGCGCTCCCGCTGACGGTTCACCATTTCAAAGACCGTTTTGCCGATCAGAAGTGGATTATTTACGACATGAAACGCCGTTACGGATTTTATTATGACTTGCAGGAGGTGACGACTATCTCGTTTGATGATGACAGCCGTGAATCCCATTTGATTACGGGGATGCTGGACGAAAGTCTGATGGACAAGGATGAGAAGCTTTTCCAACAACTTTGGAAGACATATTTCAAGGCCATTTGTATCAAAGAACGCATGAATCCGAGAAAGCACAGGCAGGATATGCCTGTACGTTATTGGAAGTATCTGACGGAAAAGCAGAAGTAGATTTCCATTTTGGGAGAGGAGCGAAAGTCTGACTATTCAATTCGCTGCACCGTTACATCCGGAAATTCCTGTATCAGCGAAAGCAGATGCCCTTCATCATTATTCCGTTTCGACTTGATAACCATCGTAACCTGATAATATTCTGTTTCACCCGTGTGTTGCGTTTCCATCTCGTAAGAGACTATCAGGTAGTCTTTAGAGTTGAATCTGTCCGCTATCTGTTTCAGTATGTCTTTGTTGGGAGTTGAGAAAGAAACCATCGAGCTTTTCATTCCGATGCTTTTAAATAGATAGCTAAGTAGTTCCAGTCCGACGAGGGTCAACACCGTGGCGGCAATACCGATGGTGTACATTCCTGCACCTACCGCCAGACCGATACCTGCTGTTGCCCAGATTCCTGCGGCGGTAGTCAGTCCGCGTACAATCTGTTTTTGAAAGATGATGGTTCCTGCACCGATAAATCCGATGCCGCTGACAACCTGTGCCGCCACCCGACTGGGATCGAGTGTGACACTACTTTCTTTTATAATTTCCTGAAACCCGTATTGGGAAACAATCATAATCAAAGCACTACCTAGCGACACGAGAAAATGAGTGCGGTATCCGGCTTCTTTGGCACGGTATTCACGATCCAGTCCAATGATGGTTCCCAGTATTCCGGCGACCAATAAACGGATTACAAAATCCATATTCAACATCATGTGTTCAATCTCCTTTCTGTTTTTTATTGTTTGTGGAAAAATGCTTAGGACCATAAATATACAATTATTTCCCCTTTTTGTATCAATCATTTAGTAATATTTGAACGTATCCAATTCATTTTATCGTATATTCGCAGATTCAAATAAATGTTTAATCCCGCGACCGAGCAAATAATGAAGAAAAGAATTTTTTATATAATCAGCTTTCTGGTGATCTTCTGTATGGAGGTGTTGATAGCTTTGTATGTGCGCGACCGTTTCATACGTCCCTATGTCGGAGATATGCTGGTTGTAGTGCTGGTATATAGCTTTGTACGTATCTTTCTGCCGACGGGGATTCCGCGGATGCCGTTTTATGTCTTTCTTTTTGCCTGTTTTGTAGAAGTCTTGCAATACTTCCAGCTGGTGGAAACATTGGGTGTCACGAACCGCGTAGCCCGAATTGTGCTGGGTTCTACGTTCGATTGGGGAGATATTGCCTGCTATGCTGTGGGATGCGTTTTCATTGTCTTATTCGAGCGTTTCGTCCGGCGTAGATCATAGGGATTTATTTCTCTTCCGCTTTGGTTTCGGATGGGGCCAGGCTGTGGCCGCAATATTTGCAAAACTCTGCATTATCTTCGTGTCCGGATCGATGGCAGTTGGGGCATTCTTTGTCTCTTCTGCGTTTATATTCTTTCATCATGGAGGCAGATACGATACCTGTCGGTACGGCGATAATCGTGTAACCGATGAGCATGACGCAGGCGGAAAGGAATTTTCCGAGGCCGGTGGCGGGAGTAATATCTCCATAACCTACGGTAGTCATGGTGACGATAGCCCAATAGATGCTGTTCGGGATATTGTTGAACTGGGAGTTGGGCTGCGTTCCTTCAATCATATACATTAGCGTTCCGATGGAAGTCACCAGAATGACGACAAACAGGAAGAACACTGCAATCTTCTTACTACTTTCACGCAAGGCAGTGAGCAGCCGTTCCCCCTCATTCAGAAAGTTGAAAAGCTTGAAGACGCGGAACACACGTATCAGGCGGAAGGCACGGATGATGAGTAGATAGCGGGCGCCCGGAAAGAGCAGACCGATGTAAAGAGGCAACGTGGCCAGTAAGTCTACGATACCGAAAAAGCTGAATATGTATTTCCGGGGACGGGGTGAACAGTAGATTCTCGTCAGGTATTCGAAAGTAAAGAAGCCGGTGAAAAGGAATTCCATAATGACGAACGGAGTCGTCAGATAGGTGGGAAGTCCTTTCAGGCTTTCGATGATGACGAGCAATACGCTGACCAGAATACAGGCGATAAGAATCACGTCGAACAATTTCCCGGCAGGGGTGTCCGATTCGAAGATGATGACGTACAACTTTCGTTTCAGTTTCTCGTCATGCAAAAAACGATGGATTCTTTCTTTCAGTTTCATATCAATAGTGTTTGGCCGGAATTAAAGAAAAAGCCTTTTTAGTCGATGACCCACTGTTTATTGTAGGCAACGGTCTTTTGCGGGTTGTAATACATTCCCTCTTGTGTAGGAATATAGAGAATGTATGTCTTTCCGGTCTTGTTCTTCAATGAAGTGTCGCGCAGCCAGGGGTTGGCATCACGGAGTTGGGCATAGGTGATTCCCTGTGATTTTGCGTAGTCGTTCAGATCGTCGATAGAAGTGTTGACGGTTACCTCTTTATAAGGAATAGGCGGATACAGATGTTCCCGTTTCAAGAGGAATCCGTAACGTTGCGGGTTGTTGAATATCTCTTTGGCTGCCAGCAGACGGAACATGTAGCGGGAAGTTTCCTCTACCAGCCATAAGTCCATGGCATGACTTGCCAACTGCTTTTCAAGTTGGGAGGAGATACGTCCCTGTCCGGCGTTATAGGCGGCGGAGACAGCCATCCAGTCGCCATATTTGGCATACGCTTGTTTGAAGTATTTGCAGGCGGCAACAGTTGCTTTTTCAATATGGTAGCGTTCGTCTACGTTATCGTTCACTTCCAGCCCGAATTCCCGTCCGGTGGCAGGCATAAATTGCCACAGGCCCGCTGCTCCTGCCGGAGAGCGTGCAATGTTGTTCAGATTGCTCTCGATGACCATCAGGTATTTGAAGTCGTCGGGGATACCGTTTGCTTTCAGTATCGGTTCGATGATGGGAAAGTAACGGTTGGCGCGCTTGATTAATAACATGGTGGTGGAGTGCATATAGGTGAAGGCCATCATCTCGCGGTCCATCCGTTCGCGACGGTCATAGCGGCGGAGGTCGATCGTTTCCCCGTCGAAGGTGACCTGTGCGGGAACAGTAGGCGGAGTGACACAATAAGGCACCTCCGATTTGGCGGAATGTTGTTCGTTCACTTGGCTGCTGCCTGTCAATATTGGGATGGAAGCGCCGATGCAAAATACTAATATAAGTGTAAGAATATAGTTGATTTTCATTCGTCTTTTCATTTTATAACCTTTTTGGATGCTTCAATGTTTACGTCTATCTTGCAAAGATAACCTCATTTTGCTTTTTTCAAAGAACTTTTCTTGCATTTTATACGTTTTTCTAATAGAGTTAAAATAAACAACGAATCAAGATGAATATAGCAATGACCGGAGCTACCGGATATATAGGTAAACATCTTTCTAATTATCTTACAGAAAAGGGCGGACATCGGATCATTCCTCTGGGAAGGTCGATGTTTCGCGAAGGTATGTCCGGTTATTTGATTCAGACACTGACCCATTGTGATGTTGTCATCAACCTGGCAGGTGCACCTATCAATAAACGTTGGACACCGGAATATAAACAGGAGCTTTTCAACAGTCGTATTGTTGTAACCAATCGTATTATCCGCGCTTTGAACGCAGTCAAAACGAAACCGAAACTGATGATTTCGGCTTCTGCCGTAGGTTATTATCCTTCGGAAGCGGAGGTGGACGAATATACCCGTACCCGTGGAGAAGGTTTTCTGTCCGATCTTTGCTATGCGTGGGAAAAGGAAGCGAAACACTGTCCCGAACCTACAAGGCTCGTTATTACACGCTTCGGCGTAGTGCTTTCTCCGGACGGGGGAGCGATGCAGCAGATGCTTCGCCCTTTGCAAGCCACCAAGATAGCCACTGCCATCGGTCCCGGTACGCAGGTTTTTCCGTGGATATCGATACGGGATCTTTGCCGTGCAATGGAGTTCTTTATCACTCACGAAGAGACACATGGGGTATATAATCTGGTTGCTCCGCAGCAGATTTCGCAATATGCTTTCACCCGTGCGATGGGAAAGGCTTATCGGGCATGGACAACGATGGTAGCTCCGCAACGAATTTTCCGTATCTTATATGGTGAAGCGGCATCTTTCCTGACTGCTGGCCAGAGAGTCCGCCCAACGCGTCTGACGGAGGCGGGATTTCATTTCTCCATTCCCAATGTCGGACGTCTTTTCAGAGGTACGGACCATAGTACGGTTACCTCTCTCGACCTGCACCGGTATATGGGACTTTGGTATGAAATAGCCCGCTACGAGAATCGCTTTGAATACGGACTTGTAGACGTCACGGCTACTTACACGCTCCGTCCCGACGGCATGATTCGTGTGGAGAACCGGGGATGCAAACGTAATTCTCCTTACGACATCTGCAAGACTGCCAACGGACATGCCAAAATACCCGATCCCGCACAGCCGGGCAAACTGAAAGTGTCTTTCTTCCTTAGTTTCTATTCTGATTATTATGTCTTGGAACTGGATGAAGAGAATTATAATTATGCCCTGGTAGGCAGCAGTACTGATAAATATCTCTGGATACTAAGCCGTACACCCCAACTGCCGGAAGAAATCAAGAAGAAACTCGTCACCGCTGCCGAGCGTCGTGGATACGATACGAGCCAGTTGAAGTGGATTGAGCAACTCTGATCGCAGGCATATACATATATCAGCTTATGCAATCCGCACCTAATAAATAATATAAGATTGTTTAGCGAAAGTATTTAACGGCCGATAAACCAACTTTAAAACAACAGCAATTATGAATTACGAAATTATTCATCAGCCCGAACAAAAATTGTTCAAGACAGAAGTAGACGGTCGCACCGCCTTTGTACAATACCGCCTGATAGGTGATTCTCTTGATATTATCCACACAATTGTGCCACAACCCATTGAAGGACGGGGGATTGCCGCTGCCTTGGTAAAAGCTGCTTATGAGTATGCATCAGCCAACGGGATGAAGCCGAAAGCAACATGCTCTTATGCGGTGAGGTGGTTGGAAAGACACCCGGAAATAAATGGTGTTGTTGATTGATTTCAAAGAAGATACTTTGTCAGCTAAAAATGCGTCAGAAACATATTCTTAATAGTTTCCGACGCATCTCTATATTACTGATTTACTGTTTCCACCTCTTCAACTGTGGAAAGTACTCCTTCATCGTTTTCCGTGCTTCCTCCACTGTGTATTTCACTTCCGAGTCTTTATTGAACTCATCCAGATAATTCAGATTAAGCTCGATCATCTCGTCCATGGTACACTCTTTCGTGAAATGTCCGTCCGCATAGCAATAGTGGCAATAATCTTCGTTCTTGCTACCGTCCGTTTCTTTTCCAAAAGTTGAGTCGTCTATCGGCATACCGCAACTTTGACAAAATTTTTGTTCCATCTTTTTTTGTTAGATTATAAGTTTATGTTACAAGACAAATGTAAGTAGAAATATTGGAAAAGAAGTAATCCGGTCTTGCTATTTATTCATTTATTTCTTTCCTGGTTTGCTTTTGGTGTTAATTGGTTTTCACGGGCAGCCGTTTCCACATCCAACGGGGAATCATTTTCCAGAAAAAGACCAGTATCCGGTAGCGCCAGTCGATCACTACTATCCGCTGTTTCCGCTCCAGTGACCAGGCGATGTGACGTCCCACTTTCGCTGCATCCATCAATAGCGGATAATGTTTCCCGTCGTTGAGCAAGTCGGTGGCAACAAATCCGGGACGGATATCAGTAAAACGGATATTCAGTTTTTGTAAATATGAAAGTTGTTCGAGAGCATCTATGTAAGTGTTCTGGAAGCGTTTGGTGGCAGAGTAGGCAGGAGCCACTCCAAGTCCTTTCGTTCCCGCGATGGAGCTGATGACTGCCAGGTGGCCGCCTCCGCTTTTCCTGAAATAGATGAAAGCGGTATCCACCATGCGGATAAATCCCTCTACATTGGTGTATGCTGTGTTTAGTTCCACCTCCATGTTCAGATTCGTATTCTGGAAACCGATGCCCGAACTAAGAAGAAACAAATCCATGCCGCCCACCTTGTCGATGAGCATATTCAATTTCTCGCCTGCATCTTCCTGGGTTACGTCCAACGTTTGAATTTGAATCTGATCCGGTGCTGCCCGTTGTAGGTTTTCGAGAGCAGATTGCCGTCTGCCGGCTACTCCGATTTGCCATCCATCCAGTAACAGACATTTTGCAACTTCTTGTCCGATGCCGGAGGTAGCGCCAATGATAATGGCTTTTTTCATTACTGATTTTTTTAGTGAGTTATAGGTTCAATAAATGTCGTATGGCCTGCCAGGGTGCATAAAGCAACATCCTCGGTCCGGAGAAACGCATCACCTGTCGCATTCGTTCGCGCATGACGGGTTTGTAACAATGTACGGTGCATTCTTTGCATGCACTCTTCTTCTCTCCAAACGGACAATGGTCGAGACGTGCGTGGGCATAGCGGAGCAACTCTTCACAGTCGGCACAAAGAATTGTATTTTTTTCTTTTTTCCGGCAATAGAGGCGGATCATCAACTCTACCGTTTTCTTTTCGTGCGCAATGCGTGATGCTTTCATCTCTTTCTTTTTTACACTTTGGAGTGACAAAGATAGCGAAGATTATGCAGAATTTGTATCTTTGCAGCATGAAAAAGTTATTGTGTCCGCAATGCAAGATTGCAGCTATGTATGTGAAGAATGAACAGGGTGACAGGCTGCTGGTTTATGTGCTCGAAGATGGTGAAGTCGTTCCCAAATATCCGGAAGATTCGATGGAGGGGTTCGATTTGACAGAAGTCTTCTGCCTGGGATGCTCGTGGCATGGTTCACCTAAGCGGTTGGTGAAACGGTAGACTGGGGACGTCAGTGCTCTCATACTGTTTTTTTGATTTATGTCAACTAAAAGAGGAGCGGGAATCGGGAACTAATTCATTGAATTTTCCGTATCTTTGCATCCGATTTTAGAACATAGACGTATGGCAACTTCTAAAGAAATGACGGCAGGGCCGGCATTACCTCTCATTTTAAAGTTTACGCTGCCGCTTTTACTCGGCAATCTGTTGCAACAAACGTATTCGCTTGTTGATGCTGCAATTGTAGGAAAGTTTTTGGGAATTAACGCGTTAGCTTCTGTTGGAGCCAGCACATCGGTAGTGTTTCTTATTCTCGGGTTCTGCAATGGATGTTGCGGAGGTTTCGGAATACCCGTTGCGCAGAAGTTTGGGGCGCGGGATTACAGTACGATGCGCAGTTATGTGGCCGTCAGTCTGAAACTGGCTGCGGGAATGTCTGTGGTGATTGCTCTTCTCACCTGTATTTTATGTGAGGATATTCTTCGGATCATGCGTACGCCGGAGAATATTTTCGAAGGGGCGTATGCTTATTTGCTTGTCACGTTTATTGGTGTGCCGTGTACTTTCTTCTATAATCTTCTTTCGAGCATTATCCGTGCGTTGGGAGACAGTAAGACGCCTTTTTGGTTTCTGCTGTTTGCGGCTGTTCTGAATATCATTCTTGATTTGTTCTGTATTTTGGTACTTGATTGGGGAGTGGCGGGAGCTGCTATTGCTACTGTCTTTTCGCAAGGATTGTCGGCTGTTCTCTGCTACATTTATATGTACCGGAAGTTTGAAATATTGCAAGGTACTCCGAAAGAACGCCGGTTCCAGTCGAAACTGGCTAAGACACTGCTTTACATTGGTGTGCCTATGGGATTGCAGTTTTCTATCACGGCTATCGGCAGCATCATGCTTCAGAGTGCGAATAATGCATTGGGAACAGCGTGTGTGGCAGCTTTTACGTCTGCTATGCGCATCAAGATGTTCTTTATCTGCACGTTCGAGAGTCTGGGAATTGCGATGGCTACGTATAGCGGACAGAATTATGGGGCAGGAAAACCGGAGCGTGTCTGGTTGGGAATTAAGGCGAGTGCTTTGATGATGATCGTTTATGCGGCATTTACATTCGTTCTTCTGATGGTGGGAGCCAAATATTTTGCATTGATCTTTGTAGATCCGTCGGAAACGGAAATCCTGTTGGATACCGAGTTATTCCTGCATATCTCCTGTATGTTCTTCCCGATGCTTGGATTGTTGTGTATCCTGCGCTACACGATTCAGGGAGTGGGATATACCAATCTAGCCATGTTTTCGGGAGTGGCGGAGATGATTGCGCGTATCCTTGTCAGCATTTACGCTGTGCCTGCATTCGGTTTTATTGCTGTCTGCTACGGTGATCCGATGGCTTGGATAGCGGCAGATTTGTTCCTCGTACCGGCATTTATCTACGTTTATCGCAGGTTGAAGAAGCAGGTGTTCACAAGTACGGTTACTGTTTAGAAGTCGGCCTTTTTCTGTATGCGTAGAATCTTTCCGCTGATGGGATGACGGAACTCTATATATTCGGCGTGGAGGTATAGTCTGTCCGCTTTCTTTCCGTAAAGTTCATCCCCAAGAATGGGGCAACCCAAACCCTCCGGATGGGCGGCGTGTACCCGTAATTGGTGTGTCCGTCCGGTCAACGGATAGAAAGCAATCCGGATGTGTTTTTCTGATTCACTGATGATGCGGTATTCTGTAATCGCTTCTTTCCCGTGTTCTCTACTGACGATTTGCCGGGGACGATCAAGAGGATTCAAACAGAGAGGGAGTTCGATTCTTCCTGTTCTTCCGGGCGGCAGTGCTGTCTTCTCTACTGTTGCTGTTGCCCCATCCAACACGGCTACATAGCGTTTCTTGATACTTCTGCTTGCAAATTGTGCCTGCAAATGTTGATGCACCTCTTTTGTTTTAGCTACGAGCAATAATCCGGAAGTCGCCATATCGAGGCGATGTACAATCATAGGTCCGGTAGCATCGGGATACTTCTTTTTCAGGCGATGATAAACTGAATCTCTGTCCTCCTCCTTTCCCGGAACGGACAACATTCCTGCCGGCTTATTGACTACCACTAACCATTCATCTTCATATACGATTTCCAGTTCTTCATCCTCATGGATGGAGTTCAGCAACGGATTCTCGTCTACTTCCAGTCCTTGCAACATATGCTGCAAAATAGGTTCACATTTTCCCTTGCAGGAAGGATAATAATATCCGTGATGCCGGATTTCGTTTTTAGGAGAGTCTCCCCACCAGAATTCAGCCATAGCCAATGGCTTTAATTGATGAAGATACGCATATTGCAACAATTTAGGCAAAGCACATTCACCCGCACCGGCAGGAGGAACTTTCTGAACTGTCTGCTCGAAGATAGTGTATAGGTCTTTCACTTCTCCTCTGGCATTCAGCATCCGGAACTGCTCGAACAACTTTCTTTGCAAGGCTGCCGAACGTTCCTTCCGTTCGGTTTTCAGTTGTTCTATTTCAGTCTCGAAGTGTCTCGTTTCCGTTTCGAGTTCTTCCAATCGTTTCTTCCATTTTTTTTCCAGTCGTTTGTATTCCGCTTTCTGGTATTGGCTTTCCCGGATCAGGGAGGCTTGTTCCTCTTCGGAAAGGGCAGAGGATGATTGACGGCGAATCTCTCTCGCCTCCTTTGCTGCTTTGAGTGCTGCTTTAGCCTGATTCAAGATTGCTTTAGCCTGTTCCGTTTCCGTCTTCCACTTTTCTATAAAATCGAGATAAGAACGATTGTTTTCTAATTCACGAATACGGATATTGATGGAAGATATTTGTTCTTCTTCAATTTTGAAGAATCCTTCCGGTTGCAATAAGTCGTAGACAGGAGGGACAAAATAAGGATGCAGATTCTTCCCTGCCAGATTGCCGGAGAAAGCAGCGAGATAACCAATTTCATTGACTGCTTCTTTTTTTGCAGTCTCTTGTTTATTCTCTTTTTGTACAATCAGTACCCCGAACATTTTTCCGAAAGCTAATTCTTCTTGCCATTCTTCTCGGCTCGCGATATATTCTTTCACTTCTTCCGCTGCCAACACGCACAATGGATGAGGCGTATAGTGGAAAGGATAAGTGAATTTATCCGGTAACGCAAGGTGAGAAATGGGTTGCTTGAAAAAATGTATCATCGGTTTATATATATGAATGAATGTGATTACCTTTGCAAAAGTAAAGTAAATCTGTGAATTATCGAATGAAGTAACATGAATAGAATGGGAGAGAAACCTAAATTTGCCTTTCTTGGCAACAGTCACATGGCATTTTGGGCATTGGATGTCTACTTTACTTCCGGAGTTGACTCTCGACGATTTACATTTGAATGGCAGGGGTTACAGTATTTTGTCAGAAGCACTGAAACGGGCTTCCGGTTTGTAAAACATACCTAAATACTTCATTCCTTGCTTTTATTTATAAATTTGGTGGCATATCAGTTTATTTTTCCTATTTTTGTTCCCAATTTAATAGTAAATAACCCCCATAAAAACGATAAGACTTATGGAAAAAGTAATTATCAATTCGTATGAAGAATTCGAAAAACTAGTAGGCCAACAGATAGGTGTTTCCGATTATGTGGAACTCTCGCAGGAACGTATCAATCTTTTTGCTGATGCAACGCTGGATCATCAATGGATTCATGTAGATACGGAACGTGCTAAAGTAGACAGCCCTTATCATAGCACGATTGCTCACGGCTACCTGACATTATCCATGCTTCCTTATTTGTGGAATCAGATTATCCAGGTGAATAACCTGAAAATGATGATTAACTACGGCATGGACAAAATGAAATTCGGTCAGGCTGTATTGTCAGGACAGAGCATCCGTCTGGTGACTACTTTGCACTCGCTGACTAATCTGCGTGGTGTGGCAAAAGCGGAAATTAAGTTTGCTATCGAAATAAAAGACCAACCAAAGAAGGCGCTGGAAGGAATTGCTGTATTCCTTTATTATTTCAATTAATGGCAAGCTGTTAAAGAAACAGATTTTATCCCCGGAAATGATCGAAATACGTCTCAAAAGTTAGATACAAAAACTTTTGGGATGTGCTTCAGATGGATCGTTTCCGGGGATAATTTTATCCTTTTACTCCCATAAATCTGAACGGCTGTGCCGGTTTAAACTCTTTCGTTGCATTTCACGGGGGATTCAACCGATGCGGATTCCTCTCGCAAAAGCATATTCTCAAAACAATAATGTTCCATTTATGTTTTATAATAAAGCATTGATATATGAAAATGAAAAAGATTTTAGCAGTTTTATTAATCCTGTTGCTTATACTTATTCTGGTTTTGATAGTACGGACCGTAACTTATAAATTTGGTAAAGTGCCCAAGAATGCGGATGATAAAGAACTGGTGAACACAGCTCCTTCGGAGCAATCAGTACGTCGTTTTGTCGGAGGAATACGAATCCCGACAATCAGTAATGAAGTGTATGAAGAGACTGATTTCAAGCCTTTCGATGAATTTATGAAGTACCTGGTCGATTCTTATCCGGAGGTATATAGGGTGATGGATGTAGATACCATTAATACATACGGGCTGGTGTTTCATTGGAAAGGCAAGAACAGTGATCTGAAACCGATATTATTCTTGTCCCATTACGATGTGGTTCCGGTAGTCGGATATGATCCGTTTACGGTGACTGTTGCAGATACGGTTTTCCGGTTTGACGACAAACCGTTGCCTCCCATCAGGACTTATTCGGAAAAGTGGGATTATCCTCCCTTCTCAGGAGCTGTTGCAGGCGGACGCATATACGGTCGTGGAACACTTGATATGAAATGTATGCTCTTCTCTCTGATGGAGGGAGCGGATAACCTGATAGCCGAAGGCTTCCAACCGGAAAGAGACATCTGGTTTGCTTTCGGGCAAGACGAGGAAGCGAGCGGACGTCAGGGGGCTTTCAAAATTGCCGATTATTTTAAACAGAAAGGGCTACGCTTCAGTGCGGTTTATGATGAAGGAGGCATCATTGCAGCTCCCGGTTCGGCAATAGAATCCATACAAGAACCGTTGGCATTGGTGGGAGTGGGAGAAAAAGGCTTTCTGACCTTGCGCCTTACGATAAAAGGGATGGGAGGGCATTCTTCGATGCCACCTTCAAAGAGTTCTCTGGTGTATGCTGCAGAAATCATAGAGAAGCTGAATGACAACCAGTTCCCGGCAGAAATCATTTCTCCCATAGCAGCATTTTTCGATAATGTAGGAGAGGAAATGGGATTCTTTTCGCAGATGGCGATAGCCAATCAATGGCTACTCGAACCGCTACTGCTGAAGACTATGGAAAAATCTCCCGCCTCCAATGCGCTGGTACGCACTACAACCGCCATCACGATGGCTAAAGGCAGTGATGCGGCCAATGTATTGGCTTCGGAGGCTGAGGTTACTGTAAACTTCCGCATTTTGCCCGGTGAATCGGTTGCCGGGGTGATAGAGCATGTAAAGAAGTTGTGTGAAGGTTACGATGTTGCCATTCATGTGGTATCGGAACGTGAGCCTTCAAGCATCTCTCCTGAAAACGTTAGAGGCTTCGAGATTATCAAGGAAGAGATGGCAAAAATATATCCCGCAGCTATCGTTACCTCTTATATTACGATCGGGGGTACCGATTCCTACAAATATCAGACGGTGAGCGATGACATCTACCGTTTCTTGCCTATTTGTCTGAACCAGTACGAACAGCGTACGATACATAACGAAAATGAGTATATATCCCTGGAGAATTTTGGGAAGATGCAATGGTATTTTAAGGAACTGATGAAGAATTATTAGTTCTTCTTTGCCTTGATTGCCTTCAACGTGTTTTTGCGCACAGAGCGGATAGCGGGAACCAGTAATTCGGGTTCCATGATTTCCAGCATTGTGCGCAATTCTTGTTGAAGCTCCGGGATGAAACGGGTCAGTTGGTAAGCAAGTTTGATGCAAAGTGACTGCACTCCGGGCGGTTCCTGCCGGGATACCATACGCTCTATGCAGAAATCCAGCAAGTCCACCCGTGGAGGGTCGGCTAGCGGTTGCTGACATAGCAGGTTCAAGAGCATTCTTCGTTTTCCTGAATGCGGGCAGGTAAGCGTTGCATCAATCAATTCATTTTGTTTCCCGCTCAGCCATTCTACTTCCGGTTTCGAGAAATGGGTACAAACCCACAGTGCCTGGTAAGAGACGATGCTGTCCTCATCATATATCAACCGGTAGATTTCTTCTCTGAGGCGTTCGTCGTCTTGTATGTAATGAAGTATCTCTCTGATATTCTCGATGTGTACACGCTCAGATAGTCTTGCACGCAGGTTCATATGGCTCTCGTTTTTTTTTGGGGGGGGAATGAGTTGTTTTTACTTGTTGCCGTTCTCTGCCTCCGGCAGTTGCAGATGGAGAATCGGATAAGGCTTGCCCATACCGTCTGTTTCATCTCGGCCTATGATCCGGAATCCCATGCGGAGATAAAATCCGAGTGCTTTGTCGTTCTGCTCGTTTACGTCTACTTTATTTATCTGTTTTCTCCGGGTGGCGTATTCCAGCAATCGTCTGCCATATCCTTTTCCCTGTTCGCCGGGGCTTACGAACAGCATTTCGATGAGTTCGTCGCTCAGTCCCATAAAGGCGACAATCTTTCCATTGGTATTGCGGATGATATACAGTTCTACAGCCGATAAGTAGTGGTTGCGTACCAATGGTTTGTAGAATTGGATATGCTCTTCCGTGAGGAAGTGATGCGTATGGCGTACGGAATCTTCCCATACTTGCAGAATCTTGTCGTAGTCTTCCGGAACAGGTCGGCATATATTAGGCAGATAATAGCACAGGTGATCGTATATATTTCCGTTGTAGGTAAGTTCCGCCTGATGCAGTACACCTTCACAGATAAAGCCGTTGCGTTCCAATACTTGCTGAGACCGCTTGTTGTGCGGATAACAGTTGGCGGTGATAAGGCTGAGCTGAAGTTCGTTGAAACCATAATTAAGCACAGCTTGTACCGCTTCCGTCATATATCCTTTTCCCCAGTGAGGCTCGTCGAGCCAGTATCCCAGCATACGTACTTGCGGGTTCTCCCGCTTCGGGTCGGGGACGATGCCGATGGAGCCGATGAGCTGTCGTGTGTCTTTCAGTGTTATAGCCCAGATATCCTCCTGACCGATAAACACGTTCTGGAGGATTTCGCGCGATTCTTTTATCGATTTATGGGGAGCCCATCCGGCATTATTGCCCAGATTCGGATTCTGGCAACAAGCGAAGAATGTTTCTGCATCATTTTCCCGAAAAGGCCGGATGAGTAAGCGTTCCGTTTCAAACGAACAATCATCCTGTGGTTCGTCTGCCTGCGGGGGGCATACGCATTCTATCCGGTTACCGTCAGGATCAAGAACTACACTTTCGAAATAACCATCTCCCGAAGTACGTGGCTCGCCTGCTATGATGTATCCCTCGGAGCGCATTTGTTCCGTGAAGCGAAGCACTTCTTCTCGGCTGGGGAAGGTGAAGGCAAGATGCGTCAGCCCAAGACGGTTCTCTTCTATCGGAGTATTTTGTACGTCTGTCCGGCTCATCAATTCCAGAGAAGGGCCTTCTCCGAAAGAGATGAAATAGGACTCGAATCCTTTCTTCGGATTGATGTATTTTTCATTACTCGTTCCACCCAGAAAGCGGACATAGAAATCTTTTAATTCTTCCAGACGAAAAGTCCAGATAGCGATATGATGTAGTTTCATGCTGATTTTAATTTTTGTCTTTATCTTTATTGTTATCGTTGTTGTCGTATTACTTTGTTGTCCGGATTACATATTTATAGACAATGCGGGAAATATCAGCGATAATCTTACTGTTTTCCAGACTGCTTTCCGCAGAGTCTTTCACGAAAACGGCTATACTGTATGCGTGTCCGTTGGGTAGGAGAACGAAGCCAATGTCATTGCAGCCTATCTGCTGTCCTTTCGCATTGAAATCTCCCGTTCCTGTTTTATGTCCTACGGTTACCCCTTTGCCTAGTAACGGGGCAACCAGACGGTCCTGCCCGGTCTGGCATTCTACCATTGTCTGATAGATGAAGTCTTTGTAGGCTTCATCGAACAATGTTTTGCGGCGGAATATTTCCAGTAATTTGGCAGCAGCCAGCGGTGTGCTCCAGTTGCTATAGCAGAGGTTTAAGTCTTCGTGCATATCGTTCTCTGTATGAGTGATCTCGCAATCACGAATCCCCAGTGATTGTATATACCGGTTGACAGAATCCGGCCCGCCTTGATAATTGAAAAGAATATCACAAGCATTATTGTCGCTCTGTTGCAGGGTGTATTTTAATAAATCAGCGATACTCATTTCGAATCCTCCCTGTGGAAACTGATCTCGCAACGGACTGTATGTATTCGGTTTTAAATCTGATTTCTTAATTGACAACAGAGTCCCTAGCGGCAATCTCTTTTTATCCATATAATCGGCCAAAGCCACTGCCTGATGGAACTTGAAAACACTCATCAGCGGATATTGGATGTCGTTATTCACAGTGACTGTATCTTTTCCATCGATAATAACGGCAATCCCTATTTCCGCCTTTTTCCCTTTAATAGCTTGTTCTAACAGTGTCTTGAGCTGGCTCTGTCGGGCAAAAAGGAGAGTCGGTATCAGACAGAGAAGAATAATGAATGAGCGCATAATCTATTTTTTGTTAAACAGGTTTCTTGTTTCTTGTTGAAAGCACAAAGATATGAATACTAAACTTAGAGACAAATTCTTATTCAATAATAGTAATGACACGATAGATTTTTTTACTTTTGTAAGTGAATAGGCTGAGGTAGTCTATTGAAGCAGTAAACATTATTAAAAGACAAAACTAATATGAGTACTTTTCGTTCCATAGAAGAACTGGTCAAGAGTCTCGACCGGGAGAAAGAGCTCTTGAAAGAAATGTTTGCTAAACGGAAATCTCTTTCGTTCCGTTATGATTATGCGCTTGAAATGACGGAGTACAAAGAAGAGCGTATCCGCTATCTGATAGACTATGGAGTTATCCGGGACACTGGCGACTTTCTTGAAATGGAGGATATTTATCTGAAATTCTTTGAAGACGTGCTCGAAGTAAATGAAGAAATCAATGTATCTTTCGTGCAGGATTACCTGACACGACTGAATGAAAACATTGACTATTACTTGAAAGAGAATAACGAACAACGTAAATACAACTACCAGCGTGAAGTGAAACGCTGCCTGAAAAACATCGCTCTGACTACAGTCCGCAATGTGATGGACTTGAAAAGGAACATGGATAATACTTATAAGAACGAACCGAATTATAAGATAAAGAAAACCAAACTCGTCCGGCTTGATGAGAAACGGAATAATATTGCTCTACTGATTCGTAAAAGTGAGGAATTGATAGACTACGGACAGCCTGTTTTCTTCCGGGTGGCGATGGACGTACAAATGCGGAATGTAGTAAGCGACGTGAAACTACAGCTGAACGATTCATATCACAATCTGATTGAAATCCAGAAGCAAATTATCCATTACCTGAATCTCATTGACTATCAGAATCGTATTTTCGAGAAAGTAAAGAAACTGAAGTATTTGAAAGATCAGTTTCTGTTGGAAGAACATACCAGTATCCGTTCGGTTGCAGCGCAAAAGAATCCCGTCTGGATGGAGCCGCAGGTCGGTTATCGCATCAAGCTTTCTATTGATAATCTACGGACTTCCGATGAGGCTTTTCAGATTTTGAAGAAACTTGTCGCGCGGCAGAGAAATTCTCCGAAAGGAATGAAACAACTGGCAGATGCCATTCCGGAAGGATACCTGGATGGGCAGTCGCAAATGATAGATACCGTAAACTTGCAGGAGGTGCATAATTCATTTATGGCGTCCAGCACCCATCTGTTCTCTTTTGTGATGAACTATCGCTACCGGAAAGAGGTGACACGTGGAGAGAAATTAATCTTTTTCTGCCAATTGGCGTCACAGTATGCCGACGAACTTCGCTTTACGGATACTTATGAAATCTCCGATGAGGTGGAATACCCTTTAATATATGCCAAATGATGTATGCTGAATGCTAAAAACAGATGACTATGAAATATACTGAAGAGATATTTAATATACTTAGCAAAGGGGGATTCATTTCTTCCAATAGTGTCTCTACCCAAGTGAAACGCTTGTATGATGCCATTGAGGAAGATTTGCCCGATTATTATGATTACTACAAAGGCATCGGTTTTTATCTGGAAGGTGGTGATAGTTATTACTACTTTACCCGCAAGGAATCGAAAGTCGATTTGGAACGTAAACTGGAAGCAATTCAGAAGTGGATTGATTACTTGAGTTTCCTGAAAACCTATCATTCGGCATTTGGCCCGGGCTTTCTGTTCCGTGCTGCTGATATTGAGATTCAGATAGGATGCGATATCGAACTGAAAGAAAAGGCAACCAAACTGTTTTCGGATAAGAAGAAATATGATGAAGTAGTCGGCAAACTGCTGAAAGAACTGGAGAGTATAGGACTGATAGAGAAAGAAAACGAACTTGACGGGACGTATAAAGTATTGTCGGCTTTCCATTATATGGAGGACTTGGTTGATTGTATCACAATTTCAGAGGAGGTGCAAGATGAGATACCTGAATAAGATTATTTTTCTGAACAGTGCCCATATTCCGTATGCGGAAGTGAAGTTGGATGGGAACGTACATTTTATAGGTACGCAAGGTGTCGGTAAGAGTACGCTGCTCCGTGCCATCCTCTTCTTTTATAATGCTGACAAACTAAGACTGGGTATTCCGAAGGAGAAGAAAAGCTTCGATGCTTTTTACTTTCCATACGCCAATTCTTACATTATCTATGAGGTGATGCGGGAGAATGGGGCGTATTGTGTGGTAGCTGCCAAATCCCAGGGACGGGTGTTTTTCCGTTTTATTGATGCGCCATTCCAACAGGACTGGTTCATTGACGAACACAATGTGGTACATTCCGAGTGGGGACGCATCCGCGAACATATCGGTTCGAAGATTCAGATTACTGCACAAGTGACTAGCTATGAAATGTATCGGGACATTATTTTCGGTAATAACCGCAAGCATGAAATGATACCCTACCGCAAGTTTGCCATTGTGGAAAGTGCAAAATATCAGAATATTCCCCGTACGATACAGAACGTCTTTTTAAATTCCAAACTGGATGCTGACTTTATAAAAGATACCATTATCCGTTCGATGAGTGATGAGGATATCTCTGTCGATTTGGACTTCTATCGTAGCCAGATAAAGGAATTCGAGCAGGAATACAGGGACGTGATGCTTTGGTTTACAAAGAACAAGAATGGAGAAGTGCCTGTCCGGAAGATGGCGGAGAAAGTAATGAACGCCTATCGTGACTTGATTTATACTCAAAAGCAGATTGGTGAAGGGCGTGCGGAGCTTAACTTTGCAGAGAAACAGGCTTTGCATGAGATTCCGTTAGTGAAGGAAGAACAGGCTAAAGCGGAGACGGAACGTGAACGGTTGCTGCGGCTTATGGGTGAACTGCAACAAAAGTACACCAATGAGCGTGATGGCTTGATTAGGGATATAGGTATAATAAACGATTTGCTCAAAAAGATACGTGAGAAACGTCTGCATTACGAGCAGATGCAGATTGAAGAAATCATCAAACGGGTATCTTGCGAAGAATTACTGATTCAGGAACTTGAACAAGTCCGGAATATGAAATCGGAACTGACAAGGGCTTATGAGGACGTATTGAGTAAGTACCGATTGCTGTTTGAGAAACTGGAAGCTGATTTCCGTACTTTTGAGAATAGCCAGCAAGCACGGATAAATGCTCGGAATGCGGAGATTGCCGGCAAGCAGGAAGAATTGATGCAACAACTTCGTGTGGAAGAAGAGAAAGTAAGGGCAACGCAAGAAGAGAAAGTGCAGACTGTGGATAATCGTATCCGGCAGTTGCGCGACGAACAGGCACAGTGTAACATGAAACTTCAAAAGGTGAAATACGAACATCCCCATCAAAAGGAAATGTCCGATTGTGAAGATGGGATTAACGAACTGCGCAAAAAGGACAAGGAACTGGAACATAGCATCCGTCAGCAACAGGGAGAAATAAAGCAGTTGAGACAGGAGTGTGAATGGAAAGTGAAAGAATTGAAATGGGAATTTCAGACAAAGATGGAGACCGTTCGTAAAGAACGGAGCGCGATTGAAGAACAGTTGCAAACATTGGATGCCTTGATTGAGAAACGAAAAGGTTCTTTGTGTGAATGGCTGGAGAAGAACAAACCGGATTGGCAGGAGACGATAGGCAAGGTGGCGGATGAGGAACTGGTGTTGTACAACAATGAACTGCAACCTCAATTAGTGAATAAGGAAGCTACTTTGTTCGGCGTTTCACTCAATCTGACAGCAATCGAGCGTTCTGTCCGCACTCCCGAGGAAATGAAGCAGGAGCGCGACAGGCAACAAGCAGCCCGGCAACTCTGTACCGACCGTCTCACCCGACTGACGGAAGAAGAGGGGGAAGCTGTTTCTTCTTTGGAGAAGAAGTATTCGAAGCAAATACATAGTATTTTGGAAGAACAACATCTGATGGAAGCCGAGCGAATGCAGATTCCTGCAAAATTGAAGAATTTGCAGGCTGATTACGCCTCATGGAAGACGAAGGAAGAGGAATGGAAAAGAGGATGTACCGAAGAATTACAGGCGCAACTGAATGATATCGGTCATCGTCTTTATGTGGCGGAAGGCGAGAAGGAGAAGCATTTGGCGGAACGGGAAAAACTGTTGAAAGCTTGCCGGAAAGTGTATAATGATAGCAGGACGGAACTCCGGAAGGAACTGGAGGAGTTTGTTGCCGGCATTCAGCAAGAGATAGAGCGGATGAAACAGCAAACTGCGGAGCGGAAAAAGGAATTGAAGCAGGCGCAGGAGAATGAATTGAATGGAAAGGGTGCTGATACGGTCACTATCCGCAAGTATGATGACAGGCTTGCCGAAATAAATAAAGAATTGGATTATATAGGTAAATCCCGCCCACAAGTTCTTTTTTATGAAAGAGACAAGGAGGAGCTGTTTGATAAAGAACCTGCTACGCGAAGCAGGAAGAAAGAACTGGATGCGAAGCTAGTTGCATTGGACGAACGTTTCGCTCTGAAAAAGGAGAAGTTGCAGGTTCAGAAAAAAGGGGCGGACGAGCATCTCGAGCGGATTGGCAAAGAATTGCACTTATTGGAGGACGGGTTGAATAAAGTGGATATGTTCCGGAAAGATGAAACTTTTTGTCCGCCTTCTGTGATAGAAATAGGAGAGAAGCCTACTCGGAAAAATTGCGATGTTATTGTGGAAGAGTTGAAGTCGCTCATCGTATCCACTATCAGAAAAACAGAAGAATTCAAGAAAGCGGTGACGCAGTTCAATGGAAACTTCTCGTCAAAAAACACGTTTCATTTCCGTACGGAACTGGTTGGAGAACAGGATTACTATGATTTCGCTTCCAATCTGTGCGAGTTTGTAGATAATGATAAGATTTCCGATTATCAGAAACATATCAGTGAACGGTATACGGATATAATCCGCCGGATTTCGCAGGAAGTGGGAGGACTGACCCGTAATGAAAGCGAGATACACAGAACAATAAAGGATATCAACGACGATTTTGTCAAGCGGAATTTTGCCGGAGTAATAAAGGAAATAGCTCTTCGCCCGCTTCAGAGCAGCGATAAACTGATGCAGTTATTGCTGGAGATTAAACGGTTTAGCGATGAGAACCAATATAATATGGGAAAGGTTGATTTGTTCTCGCAGGATTCCCGTGAAGATGTCAATGCGGTGGCTGTCCGGCATTTGTTGTCGTTTATGAAATTCCTGCTTGACGAGCCGGGACGCAGGCGGTTGGCGCTTGCCGATACATTCAAACTGGAGTTCCGCGTGAAAGAGAATGATAATGACACGGGATGGGTGGAGAAGATTGCCAATGTAGGTTCTGACGGCACGGATATTCTGGTAAAAGCAATGGTCAATATCATGCTGATTAATGTATTCAAAGAAAAGGCGTCACGTAAGTTTGGTGACTTTAAAATCCATTGTATGATGGATGAAATAGGCAAGTTACACCCCAACAATGTGAAAGGTATTTTGGACTTTGCCAATTGCCGGAATATATTGTTGGTAAACAGTTCTCCCACTACTTACAATGTGGAAGATTATCGTTATACCTATTTATTGAGTAAAGACGGGCGGTCAAATACACAGGTTGTCCCATTGTTAACCTATAATAAGATAGAAAAATGAGTGGCAGTTTATTTACATTGGCAATGGCGAGGCTAGTTCTGAAAATGCTGGGCGGCGAGCTCATACCTTACACAAAGTTTGATGGACTGATAGCAAATAGATTAATGGATGAGGGAATTATCACTATTGTTCCCCGAGGGAGTAAGCGTAGTTTTCGTATGATTGATCCGGAAGGATGCCGTATCTACATCTCCCAGAATTATACTTCCGGCATGGAGCTGGAAGATTGGATTGAGATGAAGAACTGTCCGGATGAAGTGTCACGTTCGGAGCAAGTGGCGAAGGCGGGGGACTCTAAATTGAGATATACCCGTACGTTCAAAGGTTTTCTCCTCAATTGTTATACGCCTATAGAAGCTACGTTTCATGGCGAACCATGTGTGCTTTCTCCCTTGCAAGGCACTTCTATTTTCATGCAGGATTACGAATATTTCCGTATTCCTGAAGATGTTGTAGTAGTGGGTATAGAGAATGGAGAAAATTTCCAACATATCCGTGCCCAAAAGTACTTGTTTGAAGGAATGAAAGTTCTTTTCGTGTCCCGTTATCCGCAATCGAAGGATTTGTGTAACTGGCTAAAGATAATTCCCAATCGCTATATTCATTTCGGAGACATAGATTTGGCTGGCATTTCTATCTTTTTAAATGAATTCTATGTCAAATTGGGCAACCGTGCGGAATTTTTCATTCCTGCGGATGTAGAGAAGCGTCTCAAGGACGGAAATCGGCAGCTTTATGATAATCAGTATTTGCGTTATCGGGCTATGTTGGTTTCTGACGCACGTTTAAGGCCGTTGGTGGCAATGATTCATAAATATGGGAAAGCGTATGAACAAGAAGGATATATAAAGTATTAAATTAGTCATATGATTACACTGGATAATTTTGAGAACTTTGTCCCCTATAAGATATTGATGCGCGGGGAAGAGTATTATGATACAGATGCCGTTTCCGAACTGAAAGAAACCTCACCTGGTGAATGGACTGCAACCGTAGAGGGAACGGATGATTATAATGTAGAAATATCTATGAACGGAAAGGAAGTAGAATCCTGGTACTGTGATTGTCCGTATGATGGAGAAATCTGCAAGCATGTCGTGGCAGCACTTCTGGCAATCCGTGATAATAATAAACGAGTAAGTCGTAGTGCATTTTCAAAAATGAGAATAGTTACAAAGGAAGAAGAGGTTGTACAACCCGATGTGGACATCAAACAATTGCTGTCATTCATTAATCCGCAGGAACTTTCTAAATTTATCAGTGAGTATGCCTCAATGAATCCGGAATTTAAAATAGCGCTTTTGAATTATTTTAATAGTTAAGGAATGGTCTCCGGTACCAAAGACTTGTGTATATCAACTTTATTATAAGTTTTTTGTATCTTTGTTGCTAGGGTATGGCAAAGTTCGTACCTTTGTAAAGTTACAAATAAGAATGATAATGAAAAAGTCTATAAAACGTTTACCCAAACGTACACAGGAAAAATTGACAGTCTTGCTGGATTTATAATTGTATTCTGATGGTCTTTACGAACTATCGTCCGAAGAGTCATAAAATCAAAGAATTTGGTGGGATGGTAAAGCGTTTCTCACAGGAATTGACAACAGTCTTTCCTCAAAATACAGGTTCAGAAAAAGAATGTTTTGATTTATTATGCCGTTCTTACATAGAAGCTCGCTATAACAAAGATTTCAGTATCTCACAAGAACAACTAGAATACCTTATTTCCCGTGTAGATATTCTGAAAGATATTACTGAACGCTTGTGTAAGGAGAAGATTGCGGAATATGATACAATGACTGAATAATTGTTCCCTGTGAAATAAGTCGGTGTCACATTTATAACTTGAACTCAGAATTCAGCTCTCTATGAAATGAAAAAACAAAATATATCTGTCATCTGTCACAGACTATAATCTAACTTGCAGAGTATAAGTGCTTAATGCTGTGACAGCACAAGGTGACAGCAGTGTGATAGCAATAATGCTGTCACCTAAAAAACAAAGACAAAATAAAGTCTTTGTTTGAAAATGAATAGTATTAGCCATAAATGGATAAGTCGTTCATTTTATTACCCCCGTACTTATGAATTGTGTCCTGCCTTGAAACCAACAGTTTCAAGGTGCGAAACTGTTGGTTCTGCGGTTTGAAACTTTAGTTTATACGCTTGAAACTCTAGTTCCAATTACTTGAAACCATTGGTTTCTCACCGATGAAACTCTAGTTTCCCTTCGCTGGAACTGTAGTTTCAAGCAGAGAAAACTAATTTGTCCCGTAATTAGGTGGTGACAATCCCGTTTCTTTCAGCTAAAGAGATGCTTGATATATCAATAATTCTCTGTATTAAAAACTTGTTTTCTTTGCTGGTTTCGGATATTATGATTAATTTAGCAGTCTCAACGATCACAAAGACGCTGACAAAACAAATTATTATCAAATTAATGAAAATTACTCAATTTCGTAAGAATGAAGATACGATAGCGCTCAGCGTAATGGATCTTGATATACTGGTAAATAAGATAAAGACAGAAATAAAATCCCGTCCTGTTTCTACATTCAGAGAACATCTGCGATATACCCTTTCCGATGAACGGTGTATGTTTGCCGATAAACTGCCCAAGATAATTCCTTCCGCTGAATTCCGTAAAGTAAACGGTCAGAAACAGATGAAAAACTACAACGGTATTGTAGAACTAACTGTCGGTCCCTTATCCAATAAGTCGGAAATAGCTTTAGTGAAACAAAAAGCCTGCGAGCAACCACAAACCCGTTGTGTTTTCATGGGTTCAAGTGGCAAAACGGTGAAAATATGGACTACCTTTACCCGACCGGACAACTCGCTTCCCAATACACGGGAAGAAGCGGAATTATTCCACGCCCATGCTTATCGATTGGCTGTGAAATGTTATCAGCCCCAGATCCCATTCGATATACTTCCCAAAGAACCGACTTTGGAACAATATTCGCGATTATCCCACGATCCGGATATCATATATCGTCCGGATTCAGTCCAATTTTATCTCTCTCAACCATCATCAATGCCCGAAGAAACCACTTTCCGTGAAGCGGTTCAGGCGGAGAAATCTCCATTAACCCGTGCCGTACCGGGATATGATGCGGAAAATGCCTTCCTGATGCTTTTCGAAGCCGCTTTTCGGAAAGCGTATGCCGATCTCCGGGAAGCGGGACTCGAATTGAGCGAAGACACATGGCATCCTTTAGTTGTCCAACTGGCTAAAAACTGTTTTGCTTCGGGACTTCCGCAAGAAGAAGTTGTGAAACGTACTGTTTTCCACTTCTATATGTATAAACAGGAAGAGCTTATCCGGCAAATGATTGGCAATATATATACTGAGTGCAAAGGCTTCGGTAAGAATATCAGCCTAAGCAAAGAACAGCAACTCGCCTTGCAGACTGAAGAATTTATGAAACGCCGCTATGAATTCCGTCATAACACTCAAATTGGTGAGGTAGAATATCGTGAAAGGCTTTCTTTTCGTTTCCGCTTCAATCCTCTCGACAAACGTGCGCTGAACAGCATTGCTTTGGATGCGCAAATGGAAGGCATCCCATTGTGGGACAGGGACATTAGTCGTTATATTTACTCCAACCGCGTCCCTGTATTCAACCCGTTGGAAGATTTCCTCTACCGGCTTCCCGCATGGGACGGTAAAGACCGTATTCGTGCATTGGCAGCCACCGTCCCTTGTAAGAATCCGTATTGGATGGATTTGTTCCACCGTTGGTTCCTCAATATGGTTTCTCATTGGAGAGGAAGCGATAAAAAGTATGCGAATAGTGTTTCGCCCTTACTTGTCGGACCGCAAGGGACACGTAAATCCACCTTTTGCCGGAGCATAATGCCCCCTTCCGAGCGTTCCTACTATACTGACAGCATTGATTTCTCCCGAAAGAAAGATGCCGAACTTTACCTCAATCGTTTTGCACTTATCAATATCGATGAATTTGACCAGGTGAGTTCGACACAACAAGGCTTTCTGAAACATATTCTGCAAAAGCCTGTATTGAATGTGAAGAAACCTCATGGCAGTGCCGTGCTTGAAATGCGTCGTTACGCCTCATTCATAGCCACAAGCAACCAAAAAGACTTGTTGACCGACCCTTCCGGCAGCCGTCGTTTTATTTGCATCGAAGTGACCGGAGTGATTGACACCAACCGTCCGATAGACTATGAGCAGCTTTACGCACAAGCTATGTACGAATTGGAACATGGCGAACGTTACTGGTTCGACCAGGAGGAAGAAAAGATCATGGTGGAAAACAACCGTGAATTTGAACAAGTCCCGCCGGAAGAGCAACTTTTCTTCCGTTATTTCCGTGCCGCACAGCCTGAAGAAGGGGAGTGGTTGTCTCCAGCGGAGATTATGGAAGATATTCAAAAAGGCAGTTCAATCCCGATGTCTGTCAAGAGGGTTAATTCCTTCGGAAGAATACTGAAAAAGCAAGAAATACCTTCCAAACATACGCGTAGCGGTACACTCTATCATGTTGTAAGACTAATAACCAGGTGACGGCAAAAATGCCATCACCCTGCTGTCACCTTTTGCTGTCACAGTCTTATCGGTTCATTACTAAACTATTAACCCCTAAACTGTGACAGATGATAGCAACTTACCAAATATATTCTTCTGTGTAACGTTGGTAAGTTGGTTCTTCTTTTATCCCTTTATTACGGAATAGTTGTCTGATGTAGGCTTGGTCTTTAGGCATAAGCCCCCGTTCTCCGCGATAAAACCTATAATATCCTGTTTTCCCATAGTGTCCTACCAATTGTATTCTGATACTGACTGCATCCTCATAAGGGATTCTGTCAAGCAACCGTTTTAGTCCCCATGCCACATGAACTTTGACAGCAGTCTTGAAACATTCGCACTGATTCCCATCCGCAGGATAACGTGCCGGATTAATGATAGTGATATATAGGTTGTCGGCTGTATCAAGTTGTGTAGCTATGTGGCGCAGGCATTTGGGGGCTTGTGGACATTGAGCGTTGAAGCAACGGGCAAAATTGTAGGGGACAGACAGGCTGTCGGGTTCTTCTTTCATTTTGTAGGGTTTATTTTATTTGTGAAATACTGTTGTAAATATAGCAAACAGAATTCTTCACAAAAGTAGGACTTTATTTTGGGAATGGGAAGCGTTGGGATTGTTTTATTTGTATGTAATGGGGATTTCTTATCAACATTTGATAATTAGGGATACTCAATACATATCCCTAATTATTTGCAGCAAGGTTTCTCTTTCTTGTTTAAGGTTCTTTATCTCTATTTTTAGCCAATCAATCTTTTTGTTTTTTGAGGAAATCAATTCATCTACAACTTCCTTAGGGAAATAATTGTTATAAACGAAGTTGAGTGTTTTATAAAGGTTATCTATTGTAATTAGGGGGGGATAGCGAGACAAATATTTGTTTATAATCTTATAAATATGGGATTCATCGGATGATGCTTAAAATACACAATGAGTCTATATGTGTTTAATGTATCTTTATATAGCTTATTATTTCATCTAATTGGGATGCAATATTTTTGAAATCTGTATATAAGTCGAGAGTTTTGACATAGATTCTATTTCCACATATACTGGTTTCTAAATCAGGAGTAATTTCTTCATTAGTTTTTGCATATAAAAGCATACCTGCAACATTGCTTGAATTTTGTATATCATAGTTTTTTACATAGGTGAAAATTTGGTATAAGTTGTTAGAATGAAGGGTTTGTTTGTTATATTGTTTTTGCATTGTTTGCGAATAATATTTGGTGTCAATAATAAGCGTTCTTCCATTGTATTCTAGCATGATATCTGATTGCATACATGGAAGTAATTCTAGTGCTTTGTTATCGGATTGATAGTCAATATTCCATTTTATTCGGGAAGTACTGGTCTTTAATTCAGGATGTTCTGTTTTGTAATATTCTAATACAAATTTCTCATAAAGCCGATGCATATATTCATCAGAGAAAGTTGCCATGTGATATTTACCATCTTCAGTTGTCTGTAGTAAACCTTCTAAAACAAAATAACAAATATTCATCAGCATCTTATAGGTCTGATTATTACGTTGAAAATAGAGTGTATTCCACTTTACGATGGATGGTTCAATGGTATTAATGTTGACGAAGAATGGTAGGACTTTCTTTAATTTGTTTTTTCGTTCTTTGGCTACTATCTTTTCTTGGAGAAGAATACTGATTGTAGTTTTTAATATTTGGTTAAATATATTATTTTCTGATAGTTCATCAAATTCGCATGATAGGATCTGCTGACATTGTATTCTATGTTTAATAGTTTTTGTTATGTCAATTTTCCCTTTCATTGTAGGTAGTGATTCTGTTCTTGGTACATATTCACGATATAATCCTTGTTTTAGTTGATACGAAATACCTCGCGATAGGATTTCTGCAAACAAGTCTTCTATATGCTCGAATTTTTCAGAAGCTATACTTGCATAGTTGTTACGCTTAAGTACCTGAAAGGCATAAGCTAGCATGTAATAAATATTTTTAATTAATATATTTTTGTCATTTGTCATTAGAATAAGCTCTTTAGTTCATTTTCCCAAAAATCAACTTTTTGTTTATCATCAAACCAATATTCATGTAACATAGGAATAATGTCATAGAATATAATTTCTTTTACTCTATCACAAGATTCTAATCCACATAAATAGCTGTGTCCTATTTGAAATCCGTCACCGAGTGATTCATCTCTGGATATTTCATCATTTAATCTCTTGATCGTTTCAATTAATTTGTCGAAAGTGGTATTATGTAATTCATTTTGGTACTTTTGGAAGCCGATTGAACCAAATCCAGGTTTCATGTTGTAGAAACAGAATCTTCTTCTCAATGCATAATCAATCATAGCCAAACTGCGATCTGCGGTGTTCATCATACCTATGATGTGGAGATTGTTTGGCACAGAGAAAAGTTCTCCATTGTGTGCTAATGCTATTTTAACATTACGGTAATCTTTTTCAATTAGCATTAATAATTCTCCGAATATTTTACTCATATTACCACGATTGATTTCATCAATTATGAAAAAATAATCGTGTTCTGGATCATTTCCGGCAGTAATACAAGATTTGTAAAATATTCCCTTTTTTAGTTCGAATTTTTCTTCTTGAGGTTTATAACCCATAACAAAATCTTCGTATGAATAATTTTGATGGAATTGGACTATTGAGATTCTTGAATCATCTTTTTCTCCCATTATTGTATAGGCCAGTCGTTTGGCAGAGTATGTTTTACCTACTCCCGGGGCTCCCTGCAATATGATATTTTTTTTGTATTTGAGTATACTTTTTAGGGTTTTGAGTTCTTGTTCATCAAGAAATACGTCATTTAGAAAATCTTCATCTGTGTATCGGCTGATATTTTCATTTGTTCGTTTAATAGGATTTGTATCTCGAATTATATCCATAATGAAATCATATTCATTTTGGGTAAGTTTGAATAAACTGCCATTAGGATTAGCGAAGAACTCCATATTATTGAGTTCCTCGCAGTTTTTTAAAATCGAATAATCAATAGGATAAGTAAGCGATTCTGTCTTTTGGAAATAGATAAGTTTTCCATCATTCTTTTTGTAAATCTTAGCAAGTGCAACTACTTGTTTGGTAGGAGTTGCTTCATAACAGATTGCTATATCACCAGCTTCTGCATCTAAGAAATTCTGGAATACACGGCGTTTATTTCCATTGTCATTGTATAAAGTGTAAGACTGAATTTCTCCTATGCTCCAATTGGACAAACTCCACATTTGAGGATTAGCATTTAGCCACCAGTAGTGAAGTTTGGAAGTAGAGGGAGTTAAGGGAGGGATGTCTTTTTCTTGCTTTTTTCCTGCTATCTGAAATGTTTTTTGACTTTTCTGATTATTCTTATCTAAGAAGTATAGAAAATCTACAGTAGTAGTTGTTAATTCGAGATCAGGATCACAATTCGGAGTGCGAGTGAGGACATCAGAAAGCATTGCTTTCAGTTCTGTATCTTGTTGCAAAATCCATTTGATTTCATTATATAATTCGTATGCTTGCAATACAGTATTGGGAGTAGCACCTTTTTTGAAGGTGTAACTAGTATTTAAAATTTGAGATACTCGCGAGAATTCCCTTGGTTTAAATATGTAATATCGTTCTGGATATCTAAGCCATAAATAGGTGCTTATTGTTCTATAATCTTGAAAGTGATTTCTCCAAGTGCTTTTGTATTTCTCAAGTATAAAGTCTGATTCTTTAATAAATTTATAAATTCGATCGGAAAGGGGAATATGTTCATTATATAAATCAATAAACATCTTTCTTACATCTTCAGGGGCAACCATTGCGAAATTCTTTATCATGCGTCTAGGAAAATAATGTTGTGCTCCTAGAAGATTTTGAGTTTTCGAAAGAGAAGTTTCAAGCATTTGTGTGAAATCTGGGGACTTGATATCCCAATGGGATTGAAACCAGCTTACTGCTTCCCATTTATACTTTTCATCATTCCAAGAGGAGAAGAAATTTGCCTTATAATCTTTTATTTCCTTCTCTAACTTATTTATGTCTATATTCATAATAGGGTATTTTTATTGTTGTTCTTTGGGGTATAATATTCAACTCTTTCATCTGCCGCCATTGGAGGATATGTTTCGTTATGAAAATCATATTTTCTAGTTTCGTTGAGTAATGAGTTGTAATTATCAGAATCATTATCAGTCCATTGTTCACATTGATGAATAACTGTTTCCAGTGCATTTTCAGCTTCTTCTGGTGGATATTTGTATTTTTTCAGAAGTCTTTTTATCATACGACGCATCCCTGCTCTGGCGGATTCTTTCTTCTGCCAGTCGATTGTACGATTTTTGCGTAGGGCGTCTGTTAACTCCTTTGTCATCGCAACTAGTTGTTCGTTCGTATATATATCTTGTACTGCTCTCGGTTTGGTCAAAGCATCGTAAAATGATTTTTCTTCTGCAGTAAGTCCTAATTCATTGCCTTGATTTTCTGATTCCGAGATTTCTGCAGCAAGCTTTAATAACTCTTGAATGACTTCTTCATTAGTAAGTAATCCTTTCAAATAGTTAGATAATGCTCTGTTTAATAAATCAGAAAACTTTTCCGCTTGAACTAAATTAGTTTTTTGATATATGGTAACTCTTTCCGCCAAAAGTTTCTTTAATAGCTCTATTGCTATATTTTTCTCTTTCATTTTGGATATTTCTTCCAAGAATGCTGCGTCAAAAATGGAGAATTCGGCTTTTACATCCGAGAATAAATTGATTACACCTTCACTTTTTACACTTTGTTTGATAAGTTCGCCAATACGGGCGTTTATTTCTTTTTTGGAAACTTTACCTTTGCCTGTCATTCTGGATAGTAATATGCGTACTGTCTCAAAAAAAGCTGCTTCATAGCGTTGTTGCTCATTAAGCAGGCTACGGCATAATGTGATTGAACTATGTAATAAGGATGATTCCTTTTGGAATAGTTGCATTTTATCATTCTTATTACTGTCCATGAGGAAGTTGACTCCACCTTTGATAATTTGTGCACGATCGTTATCAGTGCCGGATTGGAATTTGCTATAATCAAAACCGTGGAAGATATCTCGGCAAACTTCCAATTTCTCTTGAAACTTAATAAGAGCAGTTTTTTTGATATCGGGATTGCCGAATCTTTTTTGATCTCGTACTGTATAATCGTGCATTGCTTGTTTCAATGCTTTGGCTATCCCGATATAGTCGACAACAAGACCACCAGCTTTATCATTAAAGACGCGGTTCACACGAGCTATTGCTTGCATGAGATTGTGCCCACTCATTGGCTTATAGACATACATTGTCGCCAGAGATGGTACGTCAAAGCCTGTAAGCCACATATCTACGACTATGGCTATTTTCATAGGGTCATTGTTGTCTTTGAATTTCTTGGCAAGTTCTTTCTTGTATTGTTTGTTGCCAATAATGTCATGCCACTCTTCCGGATCTTTATTGCTGCCTGTCATTACCACCTTCGCTTTATCAGTCCAGTCGGGGCGAAGTTCTAAGATTCTATGATAGATACTCATTGCGATAGGGCGGGAATAAGCGACGATCATTGCTTTTCCTGTCAATTCAAATTGCCTGTTTTCTTCATAATGTTTTATAATATCCTTGCACAATGAATCTATGGTAGCAGGTGCGCCAAGTATCTCTTCAAGGTGTGACATTTGTTTTTTACTCTTTTCTATCTGTTCTTCAGTAGCACCTTCTGACGCAAGTATTTCATATTCGTCATCTATTGCTTTCAATGTATCTTTGTCAAGATTCAGGTTGATGACACGAGATTCATAGTACACGGGACAAGTTGCACCATCGGATACTGCTTGTGTCATATCGTAGATGTCGATATAGTCGCCGAACACTTCTGTTGTATCTCGATCTTTAGTAGAAATGGGTGTTCCTGTGAAACCTATAAAGGACGCATTGGGTAATGAATTATGTATAATTCTTGCAGTACCGATTGATATTTTTCCAGTTTCTTCGTTTACTTTTTCTTCAAATCCATATTGTCCTCGATGTGCTTCATCGGTCATGACTACAATATTTCGTCTTAGAGAAAGAGGTTCGTCAGATTCTTCAAACTTCTGCATTGTAGTGAATATTATTCCGTTGGCTTCTCGTCCGGCTAATAGTGATTTTAAATCTTCCCGGCTTTTTGCTTGTATGGGGATTTGGCGCAAGAATTGTTGGCATTTGGAGAATTGAGTATAGAGTTGATCGTCCAAATCATTCCGGTCGGTAATAACTACTATAGTTGGCTGACTTAATTCATCCTGAAGAAGATGAGCGTAAAATACCATTGATAGTGATTTTCCGCTTCCTTGCGTATGCCAGAAGACTCCGATTTTTCCGTCACCTTGTGTTGCCTTTTTAGTTCGTTCTACTGCTTTCTTCACAGCAAAATACTGATGATAGGCGGCTAAAATCTTTGCAGCACCTGATTCTTCTTTAGAAAAACAAATGAAATTCTTGATAATGTCAATGAAACGTTCTTTTATGAATATTCCTTCAAAAAAGGTATCATAATCAATAAACTGGGAACTTTCATATTTTCCGTCTTTGGTTTTCCATTCCATATAACGGTCTTCATTGCTGGTGATTGTTCCTGCTTTTGAGCAAGCCATGTCACTCATTACGCAAAAGACATTATATACGAAAAGTGAGGGAATTTCTTTCATGTAATTACGTAACTGAAGATAGGCTTCAGATACATTTGTTTCTTCTCTTGATGGAGATTTTAACTCAATCACAACGAGTGGCAAACCATTGACAAATAGGATTATATCAGCGCGCTTTTCTGAATTTTCAACGAACGTCCATTGATTAATAACTTTAAAGTCATTACGTTTGATGTTTTTGTCATTGTAATCTATCAGGTAGATGATATCGTTACGTTGTTCTTTTCCGTCGAAAAAAGAGACTTCGATTCCATGTTGAAGATAGTCCATGAAAAGCTCATTTTTCTGTGGCAGGCTACCTATTTCGATATCTTTTAGTTTAGATATAGCTTCGTCAATTGCCGGGCGAGGTTTTCCATAATTGATAGTGGTTAAACTTTTAATTAATTGTTCTTCATAAAAAGGTACATAATAGTCCCGTTCAATATTGGGACCATATTGATGCTGATAGCCTAAGTTCTCGAAGAGAGCTATCAATGCTTTTTCATAACTACCTTCTGTAAATGACATATTTTCGTTCTTTTTCTAAGTTATCTAAATATGAAAAATATATTTCTTTGTATGCTTGATAGTCTTGTTTATATAATGCTTCGGAAGCAGATAAAATAACTCCACCTAATTCTAGAGGATTTTCTTCGTCAAACAGTTCGTTAAATTCTTGGCAGTCTTCATAATGTATGCGTGAGTCTCTTTTACTTGCATGATTTATATAATAATGTATAATAAACCCACCTAACACATCTGTTATTTTGTATGCCAGTAAGGACATTGTTGTACTCATTGAGACATGGTTAATGTCTTGACCGTGAGACGCAAATCCGGAAATATTTCTTATTTCCGCTAGTTTTTGGGAGACTGACGCTATTCTCCTGACGAGTTCACATAAATCATCTTTATAGCATTCATTTGTATCTATCAGACAATTTATTGTTTGCTTTACCAAAGCTTGAAATTGCCCATAGTTGTCGTGTTCGATATTTTGATTAGTAAGTATTGTTTTGCAAATGCTTTCAACTAGGCTTTTACAGGTTTCTATACATAATGCAGGATTCGTTTCAACTGTCTTTTCGATGGTTGAAATGTGAGTTTCAAAGTTGTTGAAACTTGGTGTTTGGTTAATATATTTTCGAATCCAAAGCATAGTGAATATTAGGCGATTAATTTTAAATTATCATTTATACGTTTATTTAATTGAATTTTTGCATCAAAGCTGAAAAGTATTTTGCCAATAGTCTTTTGTAAATCATAACTTGGTATTTTAATACTCATTCTATCCAACATTTCATTACTTAAACTAGCTCTTGTTACCATGTTAGACATAGATGTAACTTGATTTCTAAAAATAGCACTTCTGAAAAAATAGGCAGAGAAGATTGAATCAATCTTGATTTTTCCATTAGGACGAAGTCTTTTTGTAAAACCATTATAAGTAGCATTTGGATAATCTTTTAGTGCAACACAACTATATGCCAGTTCATTTTGTGTTTCACTGGTACGAGTCAGGAAAACATCCCCTTCTTTTATCGAGAATTTTTCTCTTTCTTTTTTTGATGACTCAACTAAATCATCTAGTGTATTGGGTAAGAAATGATTCTTGAAAACAGTCTTGAATGAAACAAAATCATAACCATGTCCAAAGAATTTGCCTCCTTTGGATAAGCCGTTATTGAAATCAAATATTTCTCCTAATTTATATTCTTTCCATTCTTCCATAAATGAGAATTTAGCGGGTTAAATTGTTGGTTTCATTGTTAGTTATCTCTTAATTTAGCTTCTATCTCTTCTATGGTAGGCATGGTACCTTCCACTTTTTCGGGATAAAACTTCTCCAGATCATATTCGGAAATACCCAAAGGTTGGCTACTTGCCTCCAAAGCATACTGAGCTTGTATGCGGTCTTTCTCTTTGCAAATCAGTAAGCCGATGGTTGGGTTATCCCTTCCTTCCTTACGCAGCAAATGATTGCAAGCTACCACATATCCACCTAATTGACCGATGTCGGCAAAAGCAAATTTACCGATCTTTACCTCTATCACTACATAGCAGGAAAGCGAAAGATTATAAAAGAGCAAGTCGATAAAGTTTTCCGTTTCGCCTATTTCTAAACGATATTCTTTGCCCACATAAGCGAAACCCGTACCCAGTTCAATCAGGAATCGGGTAATGTTATTCAGTAGAGCATCTTTGAGCAACCGTTCATTGTAACGCCCAGTTATACCCGTGAAAGCAAAATTGTAGGGGTCTTTGGTCAACTCCTGTGCAAGGTCGCTCATCGCGTCAGGCAATGTTTTTGTAAAGTTAGTCAGTGCCTTGCCCTGCCGCTCATAAAGGTCGGTGCTAATGAAATTGAGCAGCATACTACGACTCCAGCCGTTCTCCACCGTCTGGTGAACATAGAACAGAGCTTTGTCTATATCGTCTTTCACTTTATCCATTATCAAACAATGGTGTCTCCATGGGACTTCAAATATTCCACCAACTTGGTGGAATAATTCCGTTTCATTTTTTCCACCAAGTTGGTGGAAAGTTTTCAGAGCATCCTTGTATAACAAATAAAACTTCCTACAATAGTAAATATTGCTCTTTGACAAACCAGCCGCATTGGGTATAGCTTCACGTAAATCTTTGCTCAATCGAGTGATAACACTTTCGCCCCAGCGTTCTTCTACGTGCAATTCAACAATGTCACGACCTAAAAGCCAGTTGAATTTCAACTGTTCCACATTTACTTTCACCGCTGCCTTTATTTGGCTTTGACGGTAGCGACCGCAAAGGTCTTTCACCCATTGCAGATATTCTTTATCAAGTATGTTTATTGACTTGTTCATCGTAATCTATAATACTTCAGTTGCGTTAATTTTTAGTTCTCCTGACATCAGCTTCGGGAGAAGTGTGTCACGTAGAATTGTTAACCTAATACTTTCCTGTTCATTTCTTAGTATTTGGTCGAAATACGGTTTAGCCAATGAACTGAATGCTTTAAGTATTTCTTTATCTGGCATCAAAACTACCATCGCCTTAATTATTTTAGAATTGACAGCAGTTGCAATGGATGATGTGCTTCCAAGCTTTTCGTAATTATACCCTTTTAATAAGAAATATGTATATTCCCTATTTTCATCCGATGTGATAAATCTTGCTATAGCTTCATTAGTTGTTAATTCAGTTCCCGCAATTCCAACTCTTCCGATTGTAAGTTTAAAGCTTAGTAAAATCGTATCTTTGGGAACAAGTATAATATTATGCCTTTTGATGGCTTCATGTGTCAAGAATTCAGATGATGTAAAAACAAATCTTCCACATGATCCTAAATCTGAAATAGATACCCATATATAATCTGATGAATTACTGGAAAACCATACTTGCTCTTTTCGTGGTGGGGTCTTACCAATATTAATATAATAAAAATCCTCGGCTTTACCAACTCTCCATCCTTTTGGTATTATCCCCAGCTCTGACTCGACAAATTTTCCATCCTTGAACGGCTCGAAATCCACGAACCACGACTTGAACAACGCTTGTGCCTGCTGCTCTAAATTATCATTTATCCGACGGTTCAAGTCTATTTTATTATCAAGAGATGAAAGAAGAGATGATATGCGCTTTTGTTCATTTATGCTTGGTGCTACAAATGAATAATTCCTCATTGTTTCCAATGACACATTTTTAATCGTTGTACCTGTAGCTAAATGCATTATGCTATTCTTGAACTGTTGGGAGGCAACAACGTAATATATAAAATTCAAGTCGAAATCTTCTGCAACATTGAAGTAACAAGCGCTTTTACCCAAGATGCACGCTTCTCCTTGATATTTTGCGACATTACCGATTGTACCATTGATAGAAACTAATATAGTTCGATGGTTTAGATTTTTCCTATACTTATTAGCTTCATCTTCTGACACACGCTTTGTTGAATCTTTTATTTCGATTTTTCCATCAACAAGATTATTCCCATTGATAAAAAAAACAGTTCCATTTTTGTCATATTTTGGGGTACCATGTAAACCATCCCCTAAAAGGGTGGTCACATCCTTTAATTGATATTTTTTCCACTGTTCCATAAATGAGAATTTAGCAGTTTAAATCGTTAGTATTTAACTCTCCTGACATCAATCTTGGTAGAAGAGTATCTCTTGTTTTTGCCAATTGTTCGGATTCGATTCCGTTAGTCTGTATTTTTACATAAAAAGTTTCTATAATTTGCTTAAAAGCATAAACAATTTCTTTAGGGGGTATGATTATTCGTTCTTTTTGGGCAAATCCGTTAATATCAAAGTTCTTGATTCCTGTTGTTCCATTTTCATAAGAGAACATTATGCCTAGTTTATAGAGCATTTTCCATAAATAATATAGATATGAAGAATATTCCAATGTTGGCTTAATTGCCTTACAAAAATTAGTACAGATAATCGAATTATTGTATCTTTCTAATAACGCTTGGGAAATTCTACAAATTCTTCCCGTTGATTGAGTTGGACTTCCTCCAGATATTTCTATTACTAAATCATCGGGAGTTAATACTTTGGATTGATAGTTCTTTTCCAAGATGAATCGAGTAGGCATATTACCTTTTTCTCCCATTTTTATGTATGGAATATCTGCGCCCCTGATGCAGGACACTTTTTTAGTATAGTTTCCTTGTTGCTTCTCTTTTCCCCAATCTCCACTTAATGTTGAAATGATAATGTCATTTGGAACTCCTATATGCCATCCTTCCGGTATCATCCCCAACTCCGATTCTACGAACTTTCCACCTCTAAACGGCTCGAAATCCACAAACCACGACTTGAACAATGCCTGTGCCTGCTGCTCTAAATTATCATTTATCTGCCTGTTTTTGTAAAACAGATGATTCTTATTGTTATATGTATTGTATCTTATCCGCATTTTAATTAATGTATTTACGATGAGATAGTTTTACGTTATTTTGATTAACCATAGCATAATGCATGGTAGTATCAATTTTTACATGACCAAGTAACTTTTGTACTTGTTCTACAGGCATTCCTTTATCTATAGCCATTGTAGCAAGTGTTCGTCGGAATTTGTGAGGATGGACACGAGCAATTTTTGAAGAATGCCCAATTTTACGTAACCGAACCTCTACACCCGATATTTGTAGTCGATTATGTGGCTTGGCAAGAGAGACAAATAATGCCTTATTTCTGTCTTTACGGGAGCTAAGATATTGTTGCAGATGTATTTTAGCTCTTGCATTGAAATATACTATTCGTTCTTTATTGCCTTTGCCAAAAACGATGCATTCTCGTTCGTTAAAATTGATGTCTTCTCGGTTTAGTTTTACTAATTCACCGACACGCATTCCGGTTGAGCATAAGAGATCAATCATTGCAAGGTCACGAATTTCCGTACAGTTGTCGCGAAGGTGTTCGATGTTCTCATCAGTAAGCACTTCTTTGATTTGTGTGCCGGTTTTTACTTTATGGATTCTATGTATAGGGCTCTTTATGATATAATCCTCTTCTTCAAGCCATGAAAAGAAAGAAGAAAAGATTCGTCGAATATTATCTATTGTCACTTTACTGGACTTATGCTTGCGTTGGAATACAGCCAAGTATGCTCGTATATCTTCTGTAGAATAGTTTACTACTTTTTTAGGCATAGTCTTGAAAAGTTGTTTGACTGTTGAACTATAATATTTGATAGTCGGAGTAGTACAGCCTTCAACTTGCTTTGCGGACAAAAAGATTTCAAGCAGACGGTCGTTTGTAGCAGCATTTTCATGCTCTTTCTCACCGTCTTTTGTAATGGTGTATTTACTTATAACTTGAAGTAATACTCCATTAAGTTGAGCCATTTGTTCTATACTTAAAACATCTGTCATCGCATTGCTAATTTCTTGAATCAAATTTTCTTTCATATTCTTCTATTATTGAGTTAATTAATAAATCGAAGAATATAGTAATATTTATTTGATTGTGAATCCTATACTAGATAATTGTTTGCGAATTTCTTCTTCGAGGTCATGGGATTGTGCAAATAAATCAGATAATTCAGAAGTCAAACGTTCCATTTTTTCTTGGAACGGTTCCCCGTCATCTTCTGTTTCTGCAATTCCTACATACCGTCCCGGGGTGAGGATATAATCTTGTTTGGCTACATCCTCTATTGATACAACAGCACAATAACCTTTTTCATTTTCTAAAGTTCCTGAATTGAAAGCATCAAAGGTACCCGCTATTTTCATTATATCTTCTTCGGATAATTCACGGAGTTTGCGAGTAACCATACTACCCATATTACGGGCATCAACGAACAGTATTTTATTCGTTTGTTTTTTAGCCCGGTTGAGGAACCATAAAGAGACTGGAATACCTGTTGTATAAAAAAGTTGGGAAGGTAATGCTACAATTCCTTCTATTAGATCTGCCTTTATAATATTTTCGCGGATAGTTCCTTCACCGCCTGTTTGCGAGGATAGAGAACCATTGGCAAGTACCATTCCTATACGTCCTTTTGGGGAAAGATGATGAATCATATGTTGAAGCCAGGCAAAGTTGGCATTTCCAGCAGGAGGTATACCATATTTCCAGCGTACATCATCCTGAAGTTTGTTTGCTCCCCAATCACTTAGGTTAAACGGAGGGTTTGCCAGAATGTAATCAGCTTTTAGTGTAGGATGCTGGTCATCAAAAAATGTGTCAGCGTTGAATTTTCCAAGGTCAGGTTCAATGCCTCGAATCGCCAGATTCATTTGAGCCATTTTCCATGTAGTAGGATTGCTGTCTTGACCGAATACTGATATGTTATTGATATTTCCATGATGTCGTTCGATAAATTTGGCTGATTGTACAAACATGCCACCAGAGCCGCAAGCCGGATCGTATACACGTCCGCTATATGGCTGAAGCACTTCAACTAATGTACGGACAATACATGATGGTGTAAAAAATTCGCCGGCAAGTTTTCCTTCTGCTTCTGCAAACTTGGAGAGGCAATATTCATAGGTACGCCCCAGTATATCTTTGCTGTCCCCATGTTCTTTCATTTGAACGTTTGTAAATAAATCTACGACATCTCCTAAGCGGCGTTTATCTAATTCTGGTCGTGCGAAGTTTTTAGGAAGAATCCCTTTTAAACGAGGATTTTCTTTCTCTATCAGTCGCATGGCATTGTCGATGATAGTGCCAATCTCCGGAGTATGCGCTGCTTCTGCTATGACCGACCAACGAGCCTCTTTGGGTACAAAGAAAATATGCTCATAGGAATATTCATCTTTATCTTCCTCAAAGCCTTCTCCTTCATTGATGAGAGCTTGATGTTTTGCTTCAAAACTGTCTGATATATATTTAAGGAAAATAAGTCCTAAAACGACTGATTTATATTCTGATGCATCCATGTTGCCACGTAATAAATCAGCTGCTTTCCATATTTGTTTTTCAAATCCTAATTCGGCTGTATTTGTCTTTGCCATACTTATAACTATTTTTTTACTATTGCGATTTATATTTTATATGCATTCAATGTTTTCCAAAAACATTGAATGCATTAATACAAAAATACGAATAATCAGTAATGTTTATCTTAACATTTAGTGTGTTTTTTATTATAATTTCCCGAGTTTTTTCAATCTTGAACGGATAGCACCATTATTACGTTCAAAGATTTCTGTTAATTCTTTGATGCTTTTTCCTTCTTCATATAAGCGAATTAGATATTCGTCAGCTTCTTTTTCCCAAGGTAAATAAGCATTTCCGTATTCTTGTCTCTTTTCTTCTAAAGAATATTTTTTCTCTGGTTTATTTTCTCTTTTTATTTCTAAAGACCAATATTCAATAGCTTTGTTGATAGCATCTCTGAATTGTAATAGCTCTGAACGATCTATGAATATTTTTTCTCTTCTGAAATTTCCGGAACCTATATTTTTACTTTGGGTTATTTTGAGATATTGTTCTTCATTATTTTCTTTCAGATCAAAGAATAAATCTCCGCTATGACTTGATAATCTATATTCCATAATGTTGTCGTACTTTAAATTGGGAGTAAATGTAGGCATTATTACTGATGTTGTTATTATAAATGGAGTAAAATTTCTTCTTTCTATGGCTAGAACCTGCAAAAACTTTTATTTGAGAAAAAAATGTATGTTAAAAATATAGTTTGAGATGGTTATTCTAATGTAAATGTAATACTTCGCTTAACTTATCTCCAATAATTTTCTTCTCATTACTACCTATAGTAGACAATCTCACCAACGGAATTCCGTACAACTCTAAGATATGATCCTTTTTAATATCGCGTTCTGATTGACTCGTCCCCGATTTATGGAATGTATAACCATCTGTTTCAATAGCCAATACCGGTTGTTTACTCACACGATTATAAATTAGAAAATCAATATGAGTATTTATATTTGCAGCATATTTGCTTTCCTCTCCATTCAATAGAGAGTAATCCTGAATCAACATATAGAGTGGTAAATGGCAAATGATATTCAAATGACGCATATTGATATTCTCTTTCAGGATATCCTCGAGTAAGGCGAATGTAAGATTCTCGGAATCGTATTCGGATATTTTCTTGTGTTTTTTCAAATAGGCAATTCGGGCATCTGTATATTGCTCATATAGATAATCGAATATAGAATGAATCTTACTGGTGGAAACAGTGCCATTGTTATATTCGATATAAGCAATCAAATCGCTGATATTGCAGTCTTTGGGTTGTTCGTTTCCCGATACGACTAAATAGAATTGTGACTTAGCCCGCGAAACAGCAACATTGAGCAGGTTGGGATCGTCGGAAAAGGAAGTGATGACATCGTCGACAGTGGTCATAATGATAGCATCCTTTTCTCTTCCCTGAAATTTATGGACTGTTGCAACATCAATATCCTCTTCAAGTGCGGATTTTACTGCATCTACTTGTTTGTTATATGGAGCTATGACGCCAATTTCATCTGTTTCATAAGATAGATTCGGTAGTACTTCCTCTTTGATAACATCTATTTCCCGTTGATTCATGTGACTGCGGGAGTGATTACCTTTGGCTGTCCGTATGGCACAAATGACATCCTCTTCTCCTTTATCACGTGTCATGATGACGAGATCTCCACCGTAAAATTTCTGATTACAGAAGTTGATGATTCGAGGATGGCATCGATAATGTTCCCGTAACAAGGTCTGTGGTACATTCGGAATAACTTTGCAGACGGATTGCAGAAAACTCATATTGGCACAATCATATTCCGGTTTAATCAGGCACGCATTAGCGATAAAGTTTAGCGTTTTCTTATTTTCTTCTGTGACCACGTTGGGAAGTTGCATGGTGTCACCGACAATGATTGCATTTTTAGCACATGACAAAGCTAAAGCTCCGGTTTCAACGGAAACCTGCGACGCTTCGTCCATAATGATATAATCATATATAGCATCTCGTTGCAGACTGCTTAATGATGAGAAGGTTGTACTTAAGATAATAGGGTATTCTTTTTGTACCTCTCGCCAATTATTTTTTAGATCAGGGAGCGTAAAGATGGGCTTGTCATGATTATTGCCATAGGTATGAAATAACTGATTCTTTAGATATTTCATTGATGTATCGGCCATTTGTCTAGCCATTTCTGCTGCATCTTTGTTGGCAAGCTCCTTTTCTAATGTGTCTATTTCAACTTCCAGCTCTGCATACTTTGTTTGGTAGAATAAGATTTGGAAGTCGGCGATAATCAAACTCATCTCCCGTTTATAGAAACCTTTATCGGGGATTTTACAAATCGTTTTGCTCCTGAATTTAAAGAATAACCATTTCAACCGTTGAATAAAAGCTGCTATTCCCCGAAGACTTGATGATTGCTCTTTTTCTGCAAATTGTTGACATTCATTCCATAAATTTAGAAGGTCTGCCGAGTTGGAACTCTTTCGTTGTTGGAGAGTAATTCCTTTTGTTCCGAACTCTTGCAGATAATGTTGCCACTCTATTTTTAAAGCTTGTATTTCCTGTCTTGCCATGGCAAGGCGTTCCTGTTTGGAAAATATGCTTTTTAGTTCTTCGGTCTGATGATGTATCTGATCGAGAAATTGAGGTTGGTCGGCATCCGCATCATGCCATGACTCAAAGTTCTCCGGATATTGTTTTTCCTCTTCTTGAGTCTCGATGAATTTCTCTTTGTTAGCTGTGCTGCCTAGCAATGCAACAATGAATCCCATATCGTATTTGGATAACTTCTCAAGTACATTGACAATGGCGGAGTTATTATTAGATACTACCTGAACAGTCTTACCACGTACAAGGATATTGGCAATGATGTTCAGAATCGTTTGGGTCTTTCCAGTTCCCGGAGGTCCTTGCACAACACTGATTTGATTCTCAAAAGCTGCCTGGACTGCTTTTTGCTGGCTTGCATTACAACCGAAAGGAAAAATCAAGGTTGAGGCAGTCCGGGTCTGCATTTTATATTTTTGAGGATTCAGATATACAGCAATAGCTCTGTTGTTTGCGATGAAATGAATCTTTTCATATTGTTTTGCCAATAGCTTCGTTCCGTCATCAGCTTTCAATTCGTTCGCATCGGCAACTTTCTTCAAATATTCGAATATACTTTTCGAACGACTCTCTCCCAAGCATGATTCGATAATTTCTAAGTCCTTTTCTCTGTAATCATACTCTTTACCATTCAGAAAACGAATGTGCCAATAGCTGTGTGATCCGGCTTTAAAAATAGATAAGGCTTTAATGTTCGATAAAGTTCTCCCTTTACTGATTATTTGATAATTATTGGGGTCCGGTTTGTCCGGATCAGTCAGCCAAAGGACATTTTCTTCTTTGTAAGTATACGCACTAGGAACATTTCGGAATACTACCTTATAGTTGCCATTATGATTTTGGCAGCTCTCTATTTCGGGAGTCTTGATTTGTCCTTTTATAATAATCAGATTTTCGGAAGTATCTATCATAGGCTTGTGTGTAAATATAATAAGTCGTGCTGGTGTTTTTATTTATTATTTTGGATATAAAAGTAAGAATATTTTCCAGAATATCAAAGCTGAAGTAGAAAAAACAGTGAATGACTTTATTCAGCTTTGTATTGTTATAAATATAGAGTGAGATTCGGTTTGGGAGTATTGAACGTGATAAAAGAGATTTGTTTTGCCAATGAAATCATTATCTTTGCAAGGTATACATTAATGAACAAGGAGGATATTATGCTTGCATACACATATATTGAGCACGGAAGGTTTGAATTGCAGGAGAAAGCGAGACCGGAAATAAAGGAATCACGGGATGCAATCGTGCGTGTAACACTTGGTAGCATCTGCACCAGTGATCTTCATATTAAACATGGCAGTGTGCCGCGTGCTGTGCCCGGAATAACTGTCGGGCATGAGATGGTAGGTGTGGTAGAACAAGTAGGGGCTGATGTCACTTCGGTGAAGCCTGGTGACAGGGTGACTGTGAATGTCGAAACTTTCTGCGGTGAGTGTTTTTTCTGTAAGCATGGATATGTGAATAACTGTACTGATCCTAATGGCGGTTGGGCTTTAGGTTGTCGAATTGATGGCGGTCAGGCGGAATATGTCAGAGTTCCTTATGCGGATCAAGGTTTGAATCGTATTCCGGATACAGTGAGTGATGAACAAGCTTTGTTTGTCGGTGATGTGCTTGCAACAGGTTTCTGGGCAGCACGTATCTCGGAAATAACCGCGGAAGATACTGTTCTTATCATCGGTGCCGGACCTACCGGGATTTGTACTTTGTTGTGTGTGATGCTGAAGAAGCCAAAACGCATTATTGTCTGTGAAAAGTCTCCTGAAAGAATTCGGTTTGTCTGTGAGCATTATCCTGATGTGTTGGTGACTGAACCGGAAAACTGCAAGGATTTTGTTCTCAAGAACAGTGACCATGGTGGTGCAGATGTTGTTTTGGAAGTGGCAGGGAGTGACGATTCCTTCCATTTGGCTTGGAATTGTGCCCGTCCTAATGCTATTGTCACGATTGTAGCCCTCTATGATAAACCACAGCTTCTTCCTTTACCTGATATGTATGGCAAGAACCTAATTTTTAAAACAGGGGGAGTGGATGGTTGTGATTGTGCCGAGATTCTCAAACTGATTGAGAAAGGGAAAATCGATACTACTTCTCTTATTACACATCGATTTCCGTTGAATGAGATTGAGGAGGCTTACCGTGCCTTTGAAAACAAGTTGGATGGGGTTATTAAAGTAGCAATTTATAAATAATCTATTATGCCTATTATTGAAATATCATCTTTATCTCATCCTGGAGTTGAGATATTCAGTGCTCTCACTGAAGCTCAGTTGCGTAATCACATTGAACTTGATAAAGGGCTTTTTATAGTAGAAAGTCCGAAGGTTATCAAAAGGGCCTTAGAGGCTGGCTATGAGCCTTTGGCAATTTTGTGTGAACATAAACATATTATTGGTGATGCTTCTGATGTAATAGAACGATATAGTAATGATTTACCAGTCTATACTGGTAGCAGGGAATTGCTTTCTAAGCTTACTGGTTATGTTCTGACGCGCGGTGTCCTTTGTGCAATGCATCGTCCTATTTTACGTAGGGTGGAAGAAATCTGTCATGAGGCCCGGCGTATTGTCGTGATTGACGGCGTTGTTGATGCCACTAATATTGGTGCTATTTTTCGTTCGGCGGCAGCATTAGGGATGGATGCCGTATTGCTGAGGCGCAATTCTTGTGATCCGTTGAATCGCCGTGCGGTCAGAGTATCTATGGGAGCTGTTTTCTGTATTCCGTGGACATGGATGGACGGTTCTCTCTCTGATCTTAGTAATTTGGGCTTTCGTACAGCTGCTATGGCACTTACAGATAATTCGGTTTCCATTGATGATCCTATCTTGATGGCTGAATCTAAATTAGCTATTGTGGTGGGTAGTGAAGGGGATGGGCTCGCACATGAAACGATTGCTGAGGCTGATTACGTAGTCCGTATTCCGATGTCGTATGGTGTTGATTCACTTAATGTGGCTGCTGCGGCTGCTGTAGCTTTTTGGCAACTTCGCGTTCTGTAAGTTCTTTTCATTTCCCTATCTCTCCATTTATTCGTTTTCTTACTATGGAATATGCCTTTTGGAACAAAGCGGAATGTTCCATCGTCTGCATCATTTCATGGAAACGGTGTATTGGTATAACAAAGGTAAGCTCATTTGTCGGTATCAACGGACGTGCGGACGGATCTAACATACCGATAAAACAACTTCGACCATTCTTCCGGTTCTCTTGTATGGCAAAGGTCACAATGCTACAACATCCCGATGCGAACCGTGTACATACAGCATCATCTGCATCGTTATCATAAAAAGCCCATGTACACAAGCCCGAAAGTATATCAGGTGTGGCGAAAAACAAAATACCTTCCATTTCATCGAGAGAGGATAGTTTATCCATACGGACAAAATTCAAATAAGGCTTATCCGTCAGGTGGATGTCTAAGCGATGTATGTATTTCTTGATTTGTTCGGGAGTCTGCTTGTAGTGTTCCGTTTCTGACACAAATTTGGGCAGCCTTTCTTGCATAGGGGCAAAGGCGGTGTACAGGCTTCCTCCACCGCACAGTACATTGTCGGCACTTAGAGTTAGTGAATCACCTTCACATACTTTGCGAATGCTACCTATCATGCAACGCGGTATTTTATTTATCTCTGTAACAGGTATATGGCTATATCCGAAAGTGACAGGAAGTGGAACTGCATTACCGAACGCCTCCTTATATGTTTGCAAGAATTTCTGTATCATGGTGTATCACATTAACTTTCTTCAAAGTTATAAGTTTAATTTCAATTTTCATCATGTATTGTAATAAAATACAGATTGAGATAAGAATTCCAACTTGTTTTTATCGAAGAATCTGTTGAGCCTAAATTTCGGGTCAGTAGAAATTTAGTGGGGATTATTTTTTATACTCGTGAAGTATTGCTTACTTCGCATTATGAAAAACGATTATTTGACCATGCTAGCCAGCCTCGTGTTGCCGGCGCAGATATT
>NZ_JACOOB010000025.1:0-54015 GCF_014287315.1 Bacteroides sp. NSJ-39
GCCGGATACAGGGAGACTTGTAAGTCCGGTTCGGAGGCGAGTACTCGGAAACCTACCATAGAAATATGACAAGGCGCTGGGTGCTTAGCCTACGCGTACACCACCGAGGAAACGGAGAAAGTGGAGGTTTACTGTCTGGCGGATAAGTTGGGCGGCGACATCGAAGCCGCCATCCGGCAACTTGCCGAGAAGCGGAGAACCAAAAGTTAATCATTTAATCATCAGCTAAAAACAAGAAATGCGTATGAATTTATCAAAAGTTAAAATGCTGCAAGTCAGCAAGTGCCTGATCGGATTGGCGGTCATGATGCTGCAATCCTGCGATGTGGTCGATAACCGCCGTGATATGCTGTGCGGGAACTGGGAGAGCGTGGAGGGGAAGCCCGATGTGCTTATCTACAAGGAGGGCGAAGCCTACAAGGTGACGGTGTTCCGCCGGAGCGGTCTGCGCCGCAAGCTGAAACCGGAAACCTATCTCTTGCAGGAGGAAAACGACAACCTGTTCATGAACACCGGCTTCCGCATCGACGTGTCCTACAACGAGGCAACGGACGTGCTGACCTTCTCGCCGGGCGGCGACTATGTGCGGGTGAAACCGCAGCCGGGACACCCGACAGAAGAATAACAACCACTAAAATCCAAAGTAACATGAGAACAAGAATAACAATGATTATCTGCCTGTGCCTGCTTTTCGCAGGCAGGGCAAGCGCACAGTGGGTCGTAAGCGATCCGGGCAATCTGGCGCAGGGTATCATCAATGCCTCCAAAAACATCATTCATACCTCCAAGACTGCCACGAACATGGTGAGCAACTTTCAGGAAACGGTGAAAATCTATCAGCAGGGCAAAAAGTATTACGATGCCCTCAAATCGGTGAACAATCTCGTCAAGGACGCCCGCAAGGTGCAGCAGACCATCCTGATGGTAGGCGACATCACCGACATTTATGTAAACAGTTTCCAAAGGATGCTCCGTGATGGAAATTTCAGACCAGAAGAGCTGTCGGCAATCGCTTTCGGTTACACGAAACTGCTGGAAGAGAGCAACGAAGTGTTGACGGAACTGAAGAATGTGGTGAACATCACCACGCTCTCCATGACCGACAAGGAGCGCATGGACGTGGTGGAACGCTGCTACTCCAAAATGAAGCGTTACCGCAACCTTGTGAGCTATTACACCAACAAGAACATCTCCGTGAGTTATCTGCGTGCGAAGAAAAAGAACGACCTCGACCGCATCATGGGGCTGTACGGGAACATGAACGAAAGATACTGGTAGCCTATGGAGTTTGACAACCTTCACCAGATTCTACGCTCGCTCTACGAGCAGATGATGCCGCTGTGTGGGGACATGGCGGGTGTGGCGAAAGGCATCGCCGGGCTGGGTGCGCTGTTCTACGTCGCCTACCGGGTATGGCAGTCGCTGGCGAGAGCCGAACCGATAGACGTATTCCCGATGCTCCGTCCTTTTGCCATCGGTCTGTGCATCATGTTCTTCCCGACTGTGGTGCTGGGTACGATAAACAGCATCCTCTCACCCGTTGTACAGGGCACGGCAAAGATGCTGGAGGCGGAAACGCTGGACATGAACCGATACCGGGAGCAGAAGGACAAGCTGGAATACGAGGCGATGGTGCGCAACCCCGAAACCGCCTACCTCGTGTCCAACGAGGAATTTGACAAGCAACTGGAGGAACTCGGCTGGTCGCCCTCCGACATGGTGACGATGGCGGGAATGTATATCGACCGGGGAATGTACAATATGAAGAAGAGCATCCGCGACTTCTTCCGCGAGATACTGGAACTGCTGTTCCAAGCCGCCGCCCTCGTGATAGACACCGTCCGCACCTTCTTTCTCGTGGTGCTGGCGATACTCGGTCCGATAGCCTTCGCCCTGTCAGTATGGGACGGTTTCCAAAGCACGCTCACGCAGTGGATATGCCGCTACATACAGGTCTATCTGTGGCTTCCGGTGTCGGACATGTTCAGCACCATACTGGCGAAGATACAGGTGCTGATGCTGCAAAGCGACATCGAGCGGATGCAGGCAGACCCGAACTTCTCGCTGGATTCGAGCGACGGGGTGTATATCGTGTTCCTCTGCATCGGCATCATCGGATACTTCACCATTCCCACCGTTGCCGGCTGGATTATCCAAGCCGGAGGCATGGGCGGTTACGGTCGCAACGTGAACCAGATGGCGGGACGCGCCGGAAGCATGGCTGGCGGAATTGCAGGAGCGACCGCAGGAAACGCAGTCGGACGTGTCGGCAAATTGCTGAAATAATCAATATGCAATCATAAATTAAAAATATAAATGGAATTCAAATCACTTAGAAACATCGAATCGTCGTTCAGGCAGATACGCCTGTTCGGTATCGTCTTCCTCTCGCTGTGCGCCGTGGTGACGGTGTGGAGCGTGTGGAACTCCTACCGTTTCGCAGAGAAGCAACGGGAGAAAATCTATGTGCTGGACAACGGCAAGTCGCTGATGCTGGCTCTCTCTCAGGATTTATCGCAGAACCGTCCGGCGGAGGCACGGGAGCATGTGCGCCGCTTCCACGAGCTGTTCTTCACGCTATCACCTGAAAAAAGCGCGATTGAACACAACGTAAAACGTGCCTTGCTGCTGGCAGACAAGAGCGTGTACCACTATTATTCGGACTTCGCCGAGAAGGGGTACTACAACCGCATCATCGCCGGAAACATCAACCAAGTGTTGAAGGTGGACAGCGTGGTGTGTGACTTCAACGCCTATCCCTACCGAGCCGTGACCTACGCCACGCAGAAAATCATCCGGCAAAGCAATGTCACCGAGCGCAGTCTCGTGACCACCTGCCGCCTGCTGAACGCATCACGGTCGGACGACAACCCCAATGGCTTCACCATCGAGGGCTTCACCATCATCGAGAACAAGGATTTACAGACAATCAAACGGTAACGGATTATGAAACGGAAAGTAAAAAGTATCAGAAAAACAATGTGGGGCGCATACTGGAAGCTCCACGACAAACGGAAACGGCTGGTGGCAAGGCTCAAAGGGTATCTGGACGGTTTGCCGCCGGAAACACGCCGCCGCATCGTGCTGGGGATGCTCGCCGCCTTCGCGGTGCTTGCCCTCTATACCTTCGGCAGAGCCGTCTATGACATCGGCAGAAACGACGGCTCACGCATGGAAACGGGACACGCCGGACGGGTGGAACTGCCGACCCCGGTGGAAACAGACAATCACTTAACACCTTATTCATATGGAACAGACGAAGAATGAACCGACGAAAGAGAACAAAGCCGCTCCCGACACGGGAAAGCCGAAAAAGGGGCGCGAACCGCTGACCGAGGCGCAGCGGCTGAAACGGCAGAAGATGATAGTCCTGCCCGCTATGGTGCTGGTGTTCATCGGGGCGATGTGGCTGATATTCGCCCCGTCCTCCGGCAAGGAGCAACAGCCGGGAACAGACGGATACAACACCGAGATGCCCGACGCGGACAAGGCGAACCGGCAGATTATCGGCGACAAGTTGAAAGCCTACGAGCATGGGGAGATGGAAGAGCGTCTGGAGAGCCGCAACCGTGCCATCGGGCAGCTGGGCGACATGTTCGACCGCGAGATAGCTGGAACGGAGGACGGGACGGACTTCGACCTCGCCAATCCGGGCGGCAAGGAGGAAAAGGCACAGCCCGCCACGCCGCAGACCATCCAATCCTCCGCAGCCGCCTACCGTGACCTGAACGCCACCCTCGGCAACTTCTACGAACAGCCGAAGAACGACAATGCCGAGATGGATGAGCTGTTGGAGCGCATCGCCTCGCTGGAGTCGGAACTGGAAAGCGAGAAGAGCAGGACTTCATCTATGGACGAACAGGTGGCACTTATGGAGAAGTCCTATGAGCTGGCGGCAAAGTACATGGGCGGTCAGAACGGAGGAAAGCCGGAACAGGCGGCAGAGCCTTCCACCGTGCAGAAGGGAAAGAAGAACACGGCGACACCCGTAAGGCAAGTGACCCGCCAAGTCGTTTCCTCCCTTGCACAGCCCATGAGCAACGCGGAGTTTGTCGCCACCTTCTCGCAGGAGCGCAACCGGGGGTTCAACACGGCTGTCGGCACTACAGAGGTATCGGACCGGAATACCATCCCGGCATGTGTGCATGGTGCGCAGAGCGTGACGGACGGACAGACGGTAAGGTTGCGCCTGCTGGAGCCTATGGCAGTGGCGGGCAGAACAATCCCACGCAATGCAGTGGTGGTCGGCACGGGCAAGATACAGGGTGAGCGGCTCGACATCGAGGTCACCTCGCTGGAATACGATGGCACGATTATCCCGGTGGAGCTTGCGGTCTATGACACGGACGGACAGCCCGGTATCTTCATCCCAAACTCGATGGAGATGAACGCCGTCAGGGAGGTTGCCGCCAACATGGGCGGCTCATTGGGGAGCAGCATCAACATCTCCACCAATGCCGGGGCACAGCTCGCCTCCGATTTGGGCAAGGGGCTGATACAAGGCACGAGCCAGTACATCGCCAAGAAGATGCGCACCGTCAAGGTGCATCTGAAAGCCGGGTACAGGGTCATGCTCTATCAGGAAAAGGACTGAAAACAACAATCAATAAAAACCATTTACCACTAAAAAACCAAAAGTAATGAGAAAAGTAATCATCATGTTTACCCTCGCTATGGGCATCGCAACTGCCAATGCGCAGGAGAATGTAACCGTTGAACAGAACAACGGAAGTAATGAACAGCCAACCTTAACGAAGGAGGTCTATCCGCAGAAGGAGGCGGACGGCGACCTGTATCACGGTCTGTCGCGCAAGCTGACCTTCGACCGCATGATACCGCCGCACGGTCTGGAAGTGACCTACGACAAGACTGTCCACGTCATCTTTCCGGCGGAGGTGCGCTATGTCGATTTAGGCTCGCCCGACCTGATTGCCGGGAAAGCCGACGGAGCGGAGAACGTCATCCGCGTGAAGGCTACCGTGAGAAATTTTCCCAACGAAACGAATATGTCCGTCATCACGGAGGACGGCAGTTTCTACACCTTCAACGTGAAGTACGCCGCCGAACCGCTGTTGCTCAACGTGGAGATGTGCGACTTCATCCATGACGGCAGCACGGTGAACCGCCCGAACAACGCGCAGGAAATCTATCTGAAAGAGCTGGGCAGCGAAAGCCCGATGCTGGTGCGCCTTATCATGAAGTCCATCCACAAACAGAACAAACGGGAGGTGAAGCATATCGGCTGCAAGCGTTTCGGCATCCAGTATCTTCTCAAAGGCATCTACACGCATAACGGATTGCTCTATTTCCACACGGAGATAAAGAACCAGAGCAACGTGCCTTTCGATGTGGACTATATCACATGGAAAATCGTGGACAAGAAGGTGGCGAAGCGTACCGCCGTGCAGGAGCAGATCATCCTGCCGCTCCGAGCGCAGAACTACGCCACCCTCGTGCCGGGCAAGAAAAGCGAGCGCACGGTCTTCACGATGGCGAAGTTCACCATCCCCGATGACAAGTGCCTCGTGGTGGAATTGAACGAGAAGAACGGCGGCCGTCACCAATCCTTCGTGATTGAGAACGAGGATTTGATACGCGCGGGTACCATCAACGAACTTCAAGTGCGCTGACTATGAGAAAATACATCGCAATAATCATCGCGTCGCTTGCCCTTTTCACGGGGCAGGCGCACGCCCAGCGGTGTCTGCCGAAGATGCAGGGCATCGAGGTGAGGGCGGATATGGCGGACGGCTTCAATCCCGGCGGCAAGGACGGCGGGTACAGTTTCGGGGCGGGTCTCTCCATCTACACGAAGAGGGGGAACAAGTGGCTGTTCGGTGGCGAATACCTCCTGAAGAACAATCCTTACAAGGATACCAAGATACCCGTGGCGCAGTTCACGGCGGAGGGTGGATATTACTTCAAGATACTGTCGGACGCCCGAAAAATCGTGTTCGTCTATGCCGGGGGTTCGGCTCTCGCCGGATATGAGTCTGTGAATTGGGGGAAGAAAGTGCTGCATGACGGCTCCACGCTGCACGACCGGGACGCCTTCATCTATGGCGGTGCGCTGACGCTCGATGTGGAGTGCTATGTGGCAGACCGTATCGCCCTGCTTGCCAACCTGCGGGAGCGTTGCCTGTGGGGTGGCGACACGCAGAAGTTTCATACGCAGTTCGGGGTCGGCATCAAGTTCATCATCAACTGACACGGGCATGGAACGGACGGAGATAGATGCTGTCAGAAGGATGCCGCTTGCGGACTTCCTCGCACGGCTGGGGCATGAGCCTGTCAGAAGGAGCGGCAACGAGCTGTGGTATATCGCCCCGTACAGGGGCGAGCGGACACCTTCTTTCCGTGTGAACGTGGCGAAACAGCTCTGGTATGACTTCGGTTTGGGCAAAGGCGGCGACATCTTCACGCTTGCCGGGGAATTTCTGCAAAGTGATGACTTTAGGACGCAGGCGAAGTTCATAGCGGAAACCGCCAATATGGTGGTTGACAGGTTGGAACCCCCGACCTATCAAGCAAAACCAACCGAATCGGTCTTTGAGGATGTGGAGGTCGCTCCGCTGTTTCGCTCACCGCTGACGGAGTATCTGGCGGAACGGTGCATACCTTACGCTGTCGCATCCCGCCACTGCTGCCGTCTGAATTACGGTGTTCGTGGGAAACGGTATTTTGCTGTCGGTTTCCCGAACATGGCGGGTGGCTATGAAGTCAGAAGCCGCTATTTCAAGGGGTGCATACCGCCCAAAGATGTGTCTTTGGTGAAGGCAACGGACATCCCGGCTGGCGAGTGCCTCGTGTTCGAGGGCTTCATGGACTTTCTATCTGCCGTGACACTTGACGTAACCGGTAACGCTGACTGCCTTGTGCTGAACTCCGTCGCCAACGTGGAGAAGGCGGCGGGATTGCTGGACGGCTACGGGAGCATCGTCTGTTTCCTCGACCGTGACGATGCCGGACGGCGGACGCTTGCCGCGCTTGTGGGGCGATACGGGGAGCGTGTCACTGACCGCTCTTTCCTCTATGACGGTTGCAAGGACTTGAACGAGTATTTGCAACGGACAACGAAAAAACAGAAAAACAACCATCTAAAAATCGAAGAACAATGAACATATTGAACAACAGAAACAAGAGAATATCCATCTTTAAGGCGGTGGCGTTATGCCTGATAGCCGCCGTGTCGTTCACCCTCGTGTCGTGTGACGACGACATGGACATCCAACAGTCCTATCCCTTCACGGTGGAGGTCATGCCCGTGCCGAACAAGATGGCGAAGGGGCAGACGGTGGAAATCCGCTGTGAACTGAAAAAGGAGGGCGACTTTTCGGGGACGCTCTATACCATCCGCTATTTCCAGTTCGAGGGGGAAGGCTCGCTCAAAATGGATAACGGCATTACTTTCCTGCCCAACGACCGCTACCTGCTGGAGAACGAAAAGTTCCGCCTGTACTATACGGCGGAGGGTGACGAGGCGCATAATTTCATCGTGGTGGTGGAGGATAATTTCAAAAATTCCTATGAGCTGGAATTTGACTTCAACAACCGGAACATCAAAGATGACGGCTTTGCCGCCATACCCATCGGAAGTTTCAAACGTGTATGAAGATGATGCGTGTATTCATGACAATGCTCTGTTCGCTTCTGGCGGTCTGTTCCGTGTCAGCACGGATCAGCCGCCAAGAGGGAACGGACGGGCAGGCGGCAATCTACCGGCTGCCACTTTTCGAGCGGGCGGTACGCTGCACGAAATATTTTGAAGGCTGGCATTCGGAAAAACACCACCCATACGTGGGCTGGGGTCATAGAATTTTGCCGGGAGAAAGGTATTCTGCACGCACCATGACGAAGCGGCAGGCGGACGTGCTTCTGCGGAAAGACTTGCGGAAGTTCTGCACGATGTTCCGGCAGTTCGGAAAAGACAGTCTAATCCTTGCCACGCTTGCCTACAACGTGGGTCCATACCGGCTTTTGGGTAGCAAGACAATCCCTAAAAGCACCTTGATAAAGAAGCTGGAGGCTGGCGACAGAAACATCTACCGTGAGTATATCTCCTTCTGTAACTACAAGGGAAAACGCCACGCCATGTTGCTCAAACGGAGAAAGGCGGAGTTTGCACTGCTGTATGTGCCATAAAAGGACTGACAAAACTGACAAGGGACGTGTCATATTTCATATTGGCACGTCTTTTGTATTTAATAAGTAAAAACTTACAATAATGCCCATTAGAAACAGACCTCAAAGACTTCAAAAAATTCAATTTCGTAAGTTGAAAAACTTGGAAAATTTGGAAATCTCGTTTGAAAATAAACATATTACGGGTATTTTCGGAACAAATGGTTCTGGAAAATCAACTATACTTCACGCTCTTGCGTGTTTGTATCAACCTGTTGCAAATAGTACTCGGAGGAATTTCAAATTTCCTAATTTTTTCATTCCAACAACCTTAGATTTATGGAATGGCAGTCAATTTACCATTGAATATGAAATGATAAATGGTGCTGCAATGGCTCCAGAAAGAAAAGAATATAAAAAAAACAGAGATCGATGGAGCCCCCGGTATCAAACAAGACCACATCGAGAAGTTTTTTATATTGGTATTGACAGTTGTGTTCCTGATATGGAGATAGAATCCAGAACATCACGTATTCCATTAATACGTGAAGCATATGATGATGCGGTTTTGGGTGAAAAAATAAAAGAAAAACTTTCTTTTATAATGCATCGTAACTATGGTGATTTTATTAACTATTGGAATGAACGAAAGTCGTACAAAGGATTAACATATGGGGCTGTTCAGTATCCGTCACTTTACATGGGTGCTGGAGAACAACGTATTATTAAATTTCTTGAAACGATTTACTCAATACCCGATTATTCATTAATCTTGATTGATGAATTAGATTTAACATTGCATACTGAAGCATTGTTGAGGTTAATGCAGGTTTTGAATGATGAATGCAACACAAGGAATATACAAATAGTATTTACTTCCCATCGTGAAGAATTACTTGATTGTAACTTTATAAATATACGACATCTCGTCAATGATACAAATGGCAAAACTTCTATATGCTTGGAACGAACAACCCCTGATTGTATAAAACGCCTTACTGGTATATGTCCTAAACCGCTTGAAATAATGGTTGAGGACAATCTTGCCGAAGCTTTAGTTCGTAAGATACTGCGAACACATAACTTAGAACAATCTTGTAAGGTATCTCAATTTGGTTCAAAAGAAAATTCATATCTTGTAGGTGCAGGATTGTTACTTAGAGGTGAAACATTGGATAATACGCTTATTGTATTGGATGGTGATGTTGATGTTGCAGAAGCTGAAAAAAGAACAAAAATAAATCGCGTAATAACAGGAACAGATAATGATAGTCAGCAAAGACGTGATAAACTATTATCAAAAATCAAACAATTCTGTTTGCCTGTAAATAGAAAGCCCGAAGAATTCATCACGGACGAATTAAAAACATTAGACGATGCAGTACACAGCTTAATACCTCATATCAAGGCAACTGGACCAGTACAAGACCATCACGACTTGTTAAACACCCCAATAACCAATAGTGGTATGCCTGAACAAACTGCATTTGCTGAAATAGTGACCTTAATGGAACATCGACCTTGTTGGGCAAATTACGTTGCTGAGATTGACGATTGGGTTGTGGATAAAAAGCAGAATTAGGCATTTAGTATAAACAAGAAAAAATCGTGTGTCTCAAAATTCAATAATAATAAGACACACGATTTCTGTTATCTATATTTCACTTTAATACTCTTTTTATCATATTAATACGACATTGTATCACAGATTGGACAAAGGTTTCTTTGCTACTTTCTTTGTCCGCCATCCTGCTCACTGAAAGAAAGTAGGGCGGCTTTCGCCGCCCCACCACTCAAAAGCGTGTGTAAAGTCCCGTCACCATCGTGAACATTTCTTCCAGCATATCAAAATAGATACCCTCGTGTACGGCAATGTCCTTTGTCTTGCACTCAAAGGTCTTTTTGCTGAACGTCCTGCGGTAGAAGCGCATATTGTAGAGGTCTGCCCCTGCGTCATAGATGATGTCAAGGCGGTTGGCACTTGTCTTGTTCCGTGTAAGGCTCATCCGTAAACCGTTGCCCATGTCGATGAAATCACGGCTGCCCGTCATGGCGGTAAATCTTCTTCCGCCTATCTGCTGTAATATCGTTTTTGCTATCATATCCTTTGTTTTTAGAGGTTTATGTGTTGGCGGTGCGGACACCGCCAACTTGTTCAAAATTCTCGAATCTCGGCAATGGGTGTCTGCCGTTGCAACCACTCCTTCACACATTCCATATTGTATTCGCTCGTGATGACCGCCGTATGGCTGTCGGTGGCGGTGAAACGTGTGCTTTCGTAATCATCTATCCACCCTTTGAGGGTGTCCGTTCCCCACGCTTGGGCATCGTCAAAGATACCGTCCAATGCCGTGATAGATTCGCTGAATTTGACTATCAGCGTTTGATAGGTCGTGTTCATCGGTTGCCCTCCTTTCCCTGCTTTGCGTTCAGCCACTTGTTCCTTGCGGTTCGGCACTCGTCCAATGTGGGTTTGACACAAGCGAACAGTTCTCCGTCCGTATGGCGGTAGTCGTACTGCACAAGTGTCCGCTTGCGTCTGCCGATACCCGATTGGAAACGCTCATATTTCTCCGTACCTGCGTCAGTGCAGGTGCTTACTCCGTTGATTGTCATCCGTGTTGCCATAATCGTTGTTTTTTTAGATGGTTAAAAATGTACAGACAGAACTCTGTTCTTCATCACCATTTCGGGATTGCTCGCGTGGCGTTGGTGCAGGTAGAAATGGTGTGAGCCGAAACCGTAAAAGAAAAACTTGTCAAGTCCGTGTTTCTCGGCAAACGCCTTTACGCTCTTTCTCAATTCCCCCTCACTCGTTGTGAGAGTGAGGAGATTGACAAATTCAATGAACATCGTGGAGATTGCATCATCCCACACACAAATCATACTTTCAATTCTTACTTCCATATCAATGTTGTTTTAGGGTTTATGCTATGCCGCTTTCATCCGCTCACGGATAAGGTTGGCGTTCTTGTTCACAAGGTCTATGATACGCTCGTGGTATTCGGTGTCTTGGTTGTACTTGCCGTGGCACTGCACCACCTTGAGTGTCCGCAAATCCACCTCTACGGTTTCAATTATCTCACCGCCAATCCTTGCCGAGAGTATGAGGGTGTCGGCTTTCTTGTAGTATTCACTGCCAAACACGCAGATGTTCTGTGCCTTGCCCTCGCTGTAATACTCGTCTATGCTTTCAAGCACCTTGATGATTATTTCCTCGTCAGTGATTACCAATCCGAAGAATTTGGATTTGTTGGCAATGAAATCCTCCGCATCTTTTTCCCTTTGCAGTTGCCGCTGTTGTTCACGCTCACGCCTTTCAATCTCCCAGCGGCGGCGTTGTTCGGCTCGTTCCTTCTCGTGTATGGCTTCAATCTTTCGGGTTGCGTTGTCGTGTGCCGCCATGAAATCTTCGGGGCAGATGTTCTTCGGGTTGCGGAGGTCTTGATCGAGTTTGTTGAGCATACGCAGATAGTCGCACCACATGGAGAAATTGTCTATCCGATACTTGTGACGTTTGGCAATCAGATATGATGCCCAGCATTCATCGGCAGTACGGGCATTGAAAAGAAAGTGTTTCATGACCTCAATCTCACCGCCTTTCATAAGGGTTTCAATTCTTGGGTCTGAAAGCAAGGCTTTGAAAAGACGCACGGGGGAAATGCCGTGGAAATCGCCCTTGAAGCCGTTGCGTCTGAGTTGGCGTAATACCCTCATCTTGGGATATGCACAGCTTCTTGCCACAACATCATCGTATAGGCTGTTGTGCGGTCTTATCTCCATCGCGCTGCACAATGCCCATACATCGCAGTAATAGAATGTGAAGCCACGAAGCAACGCCATGTCCGTAACCTTACCGTCGGGTGAAATCCAACGCTGCACAACCTCGTGGCAATAGAAGTGCATCGGCTCGCCTTTCCTGCTCTCGCATCTGACCTGCGCCACACGGATTACCTGATAGCCTTTGCAGGTGGTTATCACGCTGAAATACTGCGTTTCCTTGTAGATACGTTTGCGTGTGTCCTGCACTTTGAGTTCGGCATGGCATTTGGGGCAGGTGCAACCTTCAAGGGTGTCGCATAGTCCACTGTCACTGTGCCACTCGTGACCGCAGTCGGAGCAGGTAATGTTCCCTTTCTTGGTGCGGTAGCCGATATGTTCAACGCAGTGGCGGTATGCCCATTCAATTTGTGTCGTTGATATGGGGCGGAGGTTGGCTGAAAGTCTTGCCACCTCTTTCTGTATCTTGGTCTTCGGTTTCATAAGCCTAAATCAAATAATGAGGGTTGGGGTTGGTTTTCTTTTCTCGCTGACGGTCTGTTGCGGTTCTGCAACTTGCGGAGTTCCTCCTCTTGGTATCTGCGGACTGCATTCTGACGTGCCTCCGCCTTTTCCTCTTCCGTGAGTTCCACAACATGGTTCACCACCACTTGGCAGTTTATAGGTTTGCCCACCTCTATCTCGTTTTCCTCATAGTAGTGGATGGCTTGCCCGAATATCTCTCCGTCCGTGAAGCCGTTGCAACCACTTTTCTGCACATGGTTCAGAATGTGGGTCACGCACTCGTCTATGTTCTTGGCAGGGTTGCGGTACTTCTTCGCAAAGAGCGTATCTTCCTCCGCCCGCTGTTCCAGATACATTTGTATCGTTCTTTTGAAATGGTCTGTTCCTTTCATATCGCTGTCGTTTTTAGATTGTCTGTTTAAGTATCTCTCTCCAATAGGTCGGCTCTACCTCGCTGAGAAGGAAGTCCATGAAGTCCCTCCGTGCGTCCTTGTTTAGTTCGTGGTACAATCTTCGGAACGTTTCAAAATTGCCGTTGATGTACGTTTCCACCATATACACAAAGATGTTGTCCACCTCGTAATATCTGCACTGCTGCGCTACCGTCTTGCTGTTTCTCTTTGTCATGTCGGTAAGGGTTAAAGGGTTAATAACCAAAGGATGAAGCCGAAGTAGGCAATGGTGGAAAGGATAGCCACGATTACACCTATCACCACTCGGAACACTCCGTTTACAATCTCTCTGATGATGCCCCAAAGGATGCCGAACACCCCGAAGGCGGTGCGCATCATCAAGCCGCATATCGCCAACCCGATGTATTGCGCCACTTGTCTGAAATTTGCCGTTGCTGTCATATCTTCGCTGTTTTTGATTTTTTTGTTTTTTATGCGGATTCAAGAGCTGAGGAAGTTGAGTTTCAAACTATCTTATCTGCCTCTTGTTTATCCGACATTTTTTTTATGCGTCTTTCTGTCGCATCGGTCGTTTTCGTTTCGGGTGCTTGAAAAGGTAGGGATTAGGGAATGCAAGGTTTTTCGGTCAAAATACTACCCGCAGGGCTGGAGATTTTTACCGAAAACAGGAGGCTTGACCTTGCTTTCCCGTCCAATCCCGGAATTACCTTTGCGCCCAGAACGAAAATGACTGACTGATGCGGCTCACTGAAAGGGACAAAATGGAGGTAAACGAAAACAAAGGCAGATTGGGTAGAAAAAAACTTCAGGGGAAATCCGTAAAAAGAGGGAACAACTGAAAGGGAAAGACATCACCGGAAGCGTGAAAAGGGCAAACCACGACAAAGGAAGTATGATTGTTTCCGATCCGACAGGATTTATCCAGCCGGGCGGCAACAGTCTTTCTTCCCGGTTTGTCCGGCTGTGTGTGGCCGCTTGCTTCATTCATGGAGCAAGCTGACACACTCTGCATCCTTTCCGCTTCCGGCACAAATGGACTGCGAAAAAGAAAATCATCTGAAAACCCGTAAAAGCACCTCTTGGCATAGCCACAAAAGAAAGGGGCATTGCATCATCAGTCTAAACATTGTTTAGGCGTGAGGCAATGCCCTTTTCTCCGGCTATGCGGTAGTCGGCACACGTTTGTTCAAAACTCGTTTTGGGCAATGGTGTTCCGACGGATAATATCGCTTTTACGGAAAAATCTTATGAATGATGGGATAAAAAACGGGAGTTTATATCAAAATCTCGAATTAAATAGCTACTTTTGCATAGGAAGAGTTCTTTGAAGGTTACGCAATGCGCAGAAGGATAATGCAGTAGATAACTAACTAAATCGTAACCTATTACTATCAAGAGCAATTAACCTACGCTCATTTCCAATAAATTACACTCTTTTCGTAACTTCTTGGTGCAAAAGTACGATGTGTTCTTCTTCTTTTCAATATAAATTCATTCATATTTATTCAATATTGTGCATAGTACAGTCTGAATGAGGTTATATCACAATTTCTATATAATTACGTACAATATTCTATTTTAATAAAAAGCTATGGCCTGTACCTTTGTGTGTTGTTTTTTTAGTACTTTTGCCTGTCTAATTCATTATTAATCTGAAAATCTATTATGATAAACAGACATATCTTATTCTTCATCTTATCTATCGGTCTTGTGCTGAACATTTACGGGGCGACTGAACTTCGCTCTACACAAATGAGAACAAGTGATGGTTTGCCCAACAATTCTATTCGCTATATATATCAGGATACTAAAGGATTCTTATGGCTGGCAACCTTGAATGGACTGAGCCGTTATGATGGTAATTCGTTTCTGACATTCCGCCCGCAAGCCGGAGATAAAGTATCGTTGTCTGATAACCGTATTTTTGACCTTACAGAAGACAAGGATGGCTTTCTATGGATTTCTACGACACCGGAATTGATCAGTTGCTATGACCTGCAGCGTGCACGTTTCGTTGATTATACAGGTTGCGGAGATTTGAGGCAGAACTATTCGGCTATATTCGTAGCGAACAATGGTGATGTGTGGTTATGGCATTCCGGAAATGGTTGTCGGAGAATCGTTCATAAGGATAACGGAGAGATGACATCGACTGTGTTTAAAACAGAACGGGGTAATATGCCGGACAATAGAGTGCGGTTTGTCAGTGAGGGTGCGGATGGACGGATATGGATTGGGACACAGAGCGGATTAGTATCCGTTTCTAACGGTCAGTACAGGATTGAAGACCGGTTGATTCATTTTGCTTTTTCTCAGTCCTATAAGAATGATATGTATTTTCTGACGGAAGAGGGAGATGTCTATTGCTATCAGGCTACTACGCAAAAGATGAAAAAATGTGCTTCTATTGCTTCTATTGCGGGAAAAACATCACCTACCGGGAATTTTCTGTTGAAGGACCAATGGGTGATCCTTACTACTACCGGAGTGTATATGTATGATTTCAGTACCGGAGAAATAGCTGCGGATTCCCGCCTGAATATCAAACATGGCAAATTAACAATGGACAATCGTGGTGATTACTGGATTTTTAATCACACAGGGTGTCTTACCTATATCACAGCCGATAGTGGAAAAATAAAGGAATTCCGGTTGATTCCCCAAGACAAGTTGAGCTATATCGATTTTGAGCGTTATCATATTGTGCACGATTCGCGTGGCATTATCTGGATATCTACGTATGGTAATGGTCTCTTTGCCTATGATACGGCTGAGGATAAATTGGAACATTTTCTGGCTAATATAAACGATAAAAGTCATATCGCTTCAGATTTCCTGCTTTATGTGATGGAGGATCGTTCCGGTGGAATCTGGGTAAGTTCGGAGTATTCCGGATTATCCCATATCTCTGTTTTGAACGAAGGTACTTCTCGTATTTATCCGGAATCTCCCGATTTGTTCGACCGTTCGAATACCATTCGTATGCTGACTAAGACATCCGACGGAGATATCTGGTTTGGTACGCGTAGGGGAGGACTGTATACCATTGACTCGGATTTCCATTCGAAGATAACAAATCAGTATTTTCATTCCAACATTTATGCCATTACTGAGGATAAAGAAGGGAAAATGTGGATGGGTACTCGTGGAAACGGATTAAAGATAGCGGATTCATGGTATGTCAATGATCCTTCGAATCCGACTACATTATCCGCTAATGATGTCTTTTCGATCTATCGTGACCGGAAAGACCGGATGTGGGTAGGTACTTTCGGGGGAGGACTTGATTTGGCTGAACCGACTGCGGACGGGGGATATAAATTCAGGCACTTTTTTCAGGAAAGGTTGGGCCTGCGGATGGTTCGTGTGATAGAAGAAGACGAGAACGGTATGGTTTGGGTGGGAACCAGCGAGGGAATATGCATTTTCCATCCTGACTCATTGATTGCCGATGCCGATAATTATCATTTGTTCAGCTACACGAACGGTAAATTCTGTAGTAATGAGATTAAATGTATCTATCGGGACGATAAGGGGCGTATGTGGATTGGTACGTCGGGGTCGGGATTGAATCTTTGTGAACCACAAGAAAACTATGATTTGCTGAAATATGAGAATTACGGAACAGACGAAGGGTTGGTAAACGATGTTATCCAATCCATTCTCGGAGATAAAAACGGTGACTTATGGGTGGCTACCGAGTATGGTATTTCGAAGTTTAATCCGGTTACTCATTCTTCTGATAATTATTATTTCTCTTCTTATACTTTAGGAAATGTATATAGTGAGAACAGTGCTTGTGTGGGAAAAGACGGCAAGTTGCTTTTTGGAACAAACTATGGAATGATTGTCATTGATCCGGAGAAGATACAAAACAATGATTCTTTTTCTCCGGTTGTTTTCACTAATTTGTATGTGAATGGAATCCAGATGAATCCCGAAATGGAGGATTCGCCTTTGCAACAGTCACTGGCTTATTCGGACGAGATTTCTTTGAAATATTATCAAAGCTCCATTCTGATAGACTTCTCAACACTGGACTATTCGGATAGCGGACGTACGAAATATATGTATTGGCTGGAGAATTATGATAAAGGATGGAGTGCTCCGTCTTCTCTTAATTTCGCATCTTTTAAGTATCTCAATCCGGGAACCTATCTGTTGCATGTAAAATCTTGCAATGGCTCGGGAATATGGAATGAAAATGAGACTACTTTGAAGATTGTTGTGGTTCCTCCGTTTTGGAAGACTAATTGGGCGGTATTCGGTTATATTCTGGTATTGGTTATAGCCCTGTATCTTGCCTTCCGTATTATCCATAATTTCAATAGCTTACGCAACCGTATCAATATAGAAAAGCAACTGACGGAATACAAGCTTGTGTTTTTTACAAACATATCTCATGAGTTCCGTACCCCTCTGACATTGATTCACGGGGCTTTGGAAAAGATACAGCGTGTGACTGATATTCCGCGTGAGTTGGTACATCCGTTAAAGACAATGGATAAGAGTACTCAGCGTATGCTGCGCCTTATTAATCAGTTGCTTGAGTTCCGGAAAATGCAGAATAATAAACTGGCTCTTTCCCTTGAAGAGACGGATGTAATTTCTTTCCTCTACGAGATATTTCTGAGTTTCGGTGATGTGGCGGAACAAAAAGCGATGGATTTTCGATTCCAGCCTTCCGTCCCTTCTTACAAAATGTTTATTGATAAGGGTAACTTGGATAAGGTGACTTATAATTTGCTTTCCAACGCATTTAAATATACTCCTTCTAAGGGTATTATTATCCTGTCTGTAAATGTGGATGAGGTGAAGAAGATTTTGCAGATTCAGGTTTCAGATACGGGAGTCGGTATTCCGAAAGAGAAGCAGAATGAGTTATTCAAACGTTTTATGCAAAGTAATTTCTCCGGTGACAGTATTGGAGTAGGTTTGCATTTGAGCCATGAACTGGTACAGGTACATAAGGGGACTATTGAGTATAGAGATAACGAAGGTGGCGGTTCTGTGTTTACGGTGTGTATTCCGACAGATAAGACAGTTTATGAAGAGAAAGATTTTCTGGTTGCCGGTAATGTGCTGTTGCAAGAAGCGGATAGCTGGAATCACCATTTGGAACAATTGCCGGAAGAACTGCCCGAACAGGATAAAATGACGACTCCTTTGAATAAACGGAAAATCTTGATCATTGAGGATGATAATGATATCCGTCAATTCCTGCAGGAAGAGATTGGCGTGTATTTTGAGGTGGAAGTAGCTGCCGATGGAATTTCCGGATTCGAAAAAGCGACTACGTATGATGCGGACTTGATAATCTGTGATGTGCTAATGCCGGGAATGACAGGATTTGAGTTGACAAAGAAGCTGAAAACGGATTTTGCAACCAGTCATATACCGATAATTTTGTTGACGGCATTGAATTCTGCGGAAAAACACTTGGAAGGTATTGAGGCCGGCGCCGATGCATACATTGCGAAACCTTTCAGCATCAAACTATTGTTGGCACGGGTATTCCGTTTGATAGAACAGCGTGATAAACTGAAAGAGAAATTCTCCAGTGAGAAGGGAGTGCGCACTACGATTTGTGCTACCGACCGGGATAAAGAGTTTGCCAAAAGGTTGGATATTGTGATGGAGCGTAATCTGTCCCGACCGGAGTTCTCTGTGGATGAGTTTGCACAATTTATGAAATTGGGGCGGACGGTATTTTATAGAAAATTACGTGGCTTGACAGGCTATTCCCCTAATGAATATCTACGTGTAGTACGTATGAAGAAAGCTGCCGAGCTATTATCGTCGGATGAACGGTTGACGGTTTCGGAAGTGGCTTATCGGGTAGGGATTAATAGTCCGTTCTATTTCAGTAAATGTTTTAAGGAGCATTTTGGTGTAGCGCCTTCTGTGTATCAGCGCGGAGTAGACGGAGATGCTGTACCGGAGGAAGAGCTACCGGAAGAGAAATCCGGTGAACAAGAAGAAAATAGACCGGAAAACTAATAGGAATGAACGATTTTATATGAATTATTAAAGAAGAATGTACAAAAGTGCATTCTTCTGTTATTTTAGTCCATTCCTATTTACGGTGGATGTGATAACTTTGCAATGTACAAGTTTAATCAAAAAAAGTAATATCGAAGATGAAATTGATTGTTGCATTTATCACACTTTGCTGCTGCTTGCAGGTTTGGGGACAAGATAAGTTCCCTGATGGTAAACTGATTCCTGACTGGTTCAGGAATAATGAGAGCGTGAATATAAATTCGCTCGGTAAGCAGTATAGGATAACAGATTATGGGGTAGTTAATGACAGTGCAAAACTACAAACCGAACAGATACAGAATGTGATTGACCGGGCGGCGAAGAATGGTGGGGGAGTCATTGTAATTCCTAAAGGGACTTTTTTAAGCGGTTCGCTTTTCTTTAAACCGAAGACGCATTTGTATCTTGAAGAAAATGCCGTATTGAAAGGAAGTGATGATGCGGGTGATTTCCGAATTCAGCTTACCCGCATGGAAGGACAAACGGTAAAGTATTATACAGCTTTGATTAATGCAGACGGCATTGACGGTTTTACTATCTCTGGAAAAGGTATGCTCAATGGCAATGGTTTCCGTTATTGGAAAGCGTTTTGGTTGCGTAGGGAGTGGAATCCGAACTGTACGAATATGGATGAGCAGCGTCCCCGTATCATTTATTTGTCTAACTGCAAGAATGTTCAGATAGAAGGAATCAGTATTGCCAATTCTCCGTTTTGGACTACTCATTACTATAAATGCAGTTACGTGAAACTATTGAATCTTCATATAACGTCTCCCCGCAAACCGATGGAGGCCCCGAGTACGGACGCTGTTGATCTGGATGTCTGTAACAATGTGTTGATAAAGAATTGTTATATGTCAGTGTGCGATGATGCGGTGGCATTAAAGGGAGGCAAAGGTCCTTGGGCGGACAAAGATGTCAATAATGGCGGCAACTATGATATTGTTATTGAAGATTGCCGATATGGTTATTGTCACAGTGCTTTGACCTGCGGGAGTGAGTCAATACATAACCGCAATGTAATATTCCGTCGCAGTACGATGGATCAGGCACGTATTCTTCTGCATTTAAAAATGCGTCCCGATACTCCGCAGAAATACGAATATATCTTGGTGGAAGATATAAAAGGAAATGCCGGAGATTTTATCTATGTGGCGCCGTGGACTCAGTTCTATAATTTAGGAGACCGGAAAGATATCCCTATCTCATATTCTAATAATATTACTATGCGTAATATCGATCTGGATTGTACTACTTTCTTCAATGTGAAAAAGTCTGACCAATATCGGTTGTCCGATTTTTGTTTTGAGGATCTGGATATCCGGGCGAAGAAAGTCCAGTTTGATAAGGATATTGTTGACCGTTTTGTAGTTAAGAATGTAAAGGTCAATTCGCAAGAGGTACGCTAACGGGGTGGATGGAAATTCAAAAGTAAAACGCTGATTAACGCAAATTATCGCAGAAATAATGTTATAAGTCGTTGATTAATAACTGAAATAATACGATAATTTGCGTTAATCCTGCGTTTTTTTTTATCACCCTCCTTCTTGTTTATTTAAGATAAACTTTGATTGCTTCTCCGAAAGGATTAAAATCGAATATGAATTTATCGCCAATTTTATGAACTGCCAGTTTTTTCTTTCCTTGTCTGGCTGTCATCTTTCTGACACCTTCTTTTTGAATGACCATTGTAAGCGGTTCTGTGAAAATCTCTTTATCCAGATCCAGTTGCGGGGTTATGATGAGTCCTTTCTTTTGTTGGCGAATGTCCAGGCGCGTATGTTTCTGTTCTTTGGTATAAGCTGCCACTTCCCGGAAAGTACCTACCCAGATCTTATCTTCCATAGCTTTTACTTTGTCCCAATGATCCCATAAACGTTGTGGATTCGGGAAGGCATCGTAACCATACGTCAAACCATGTGTCATACCCACTCCCCAATCATTTGTGGCAATTAATGTCGCCACCCATTTTTCCAAGTCTCGTGGAGAGGATTTTCTTCCTATGGAACGTTGTTTGGTCCTTGTTCCTACCCGGTTCTGTACGGCAATTCGTTTGCCTTCTTCTTTTTTGTTATTATTGGGATAAAAGAAAGTACGGGGCATGACGCCGGTATTGGCTAATATGGCACTATCATTCTTTACTATATCTTCCCGGATTTCCTCTAAGGGAAAACGGGAGAAATTCTTATGTGCCCATCCGTGATTTGTGATTTCATGACCTTTGTCGGACATTTCTTTTAACTGTGTCCAGGTCACTCGTGTGGTATCTGTGATGTGTTTGTTGTCTTTGTTGACTTTGGCGCCATTCACACAGAAAGTTCCCCGAAATCCCCGTTTCTCCAGTTGGGGAGCAGCCAATGTATATTGTTCTGCTAATCCGTCATCAAAGGTATAACTGATGGCACAAGCTTTGTCTCCTTTATATCGGGCGACGTAAATGCTATCTGAACTGAAAGCATAGTTTGAAAAGAGTCCTAAAGTAAAAAGGTAAAAAAGAAATTTCTTCATGATATTTGAGTTTATTATATTAACTATGCAAAAGTAGGGAATATGATTTAGCATTTCTATGGATATATGTGCGGATTTCATGAAAAATAGTACATGAGGAAGTTGTAAGTGTATTATTTTATATGTATTCGGTAGAATTTATATAGGGATAGATGATTTTCCGGTTTATCTTTGTTGGGTGAATGATAATTATATGGATCATCCGTACAATTATTTAAGAATAATACTAAGAAAACAATCTAAGATGAAAAATTTTATTCTATTATCCTTTTTAGTACTGCAATCAGTGTTAGTCTTTGCGCAAGAACAGCCGCGTGTATCGCAATTATTTAATTTTGACTGGAAGTTTCGGGCCGGTGATTTGAAAGAAGCTCAATTGGTAACTTATGATGATGATGATTGGCGTGTGCTGGATTTGCCTCATGATTTCCAGATAGAGCAAACGTGGGATGAGTCCGCCGGAGGGGCACGTGGCTTTAAAGCTATGGGGACAGGTTGGTATCGTAAACATTTTAAGGCAAATCCTGCATGGAAGGGTAAACGTGTCTTGCTTGACTTTGAAGGCATTATGCTTGTTGGAGATGTTTGGGTAAATGGCAGGAAGGTAGGGAGTACCGATTATGGTTATCTTGGTTTTGAAACGGATATTACTGATTTGCTTAAATATGATGAGGATAATGTAGTGGCTGTCTGGGCCTCAACGGGCAAAAAAGACGGATCGCGTTGGTATACGGGCGGTGGTTTGTTTCGGGATGTTCATTTGGTCATCAAGAATCCCATTGCCATTGCAAGACATGGCGTATTTGTCTCAACTCCTAAAATCACGGAGCAAAGGGCGGAAGTCAGTGTACAAGTAGAGTTGGAAGGAATTCGCAATAAAAGTCTGGATATTGAAATCAATGCCCGAATATTGGCTCCTGACGGAAAAACGGTTGCCGGTACGAAAGGGAAGGCTCCTCAAAAATCGAAATTACAAACAGTTGAGGTTTCTCTTCCGATAGTAACGGTAGACAGTCCCGGGTTATGGTCTTGTGAGACCCCTAATCTTTATACTGCTGAAGTTTCTTTGGTGCAGGATGGTAAAGTTATTGATTGTGTGACGGAGACATTCGGCATTCGTACGTTAGAGTTCTCTCCTGATTTCGGATTTAAACTGAACGGCAAAAAATTGTTCCTAAAAGGTATTTCCAACCATCATGATTTGGGAGCTGTAGGAGTTGCCGCTTTTGACAGAGCTATCGAGCGGCAGTTTCAGCTAATGAAGCGGTTCGGTTATAATCACATTCGTTCGTCTCACAACCCTTATTCCGAGTCGTTCTTGAAACTGGCTGATAAATATGGTATTTTGGTAGTGGATGAGCTGATTGATAAATGGAGCGACAATAGCTATTGGGGTGGTAGAGTTCCTTTCACACAACTATGGTATCAGATGATTCCCGAATGGATCAAACGCGACCGCAATCATCCGTCTGTTATATTATGGAGTTTGGGAAATGAATTGCAGATGCGGGAAGACTTAGCCGGATTTCCTACCGGTGATTGGGGTGTCACCACTTACCGTATCTTCGATGTGCTTGTCAAACGTTATGATAAGACTCGTAAAACGACTGTGGCTATGTTTCCGGCACGTGCCGGAGCTATCGGAAAGAATGAACCGGAATTTAACACCAAAGTATATCCTCCCGAGCTGGCAACTGTAACAGAAGTGTCAAGTTTCAATTATCGTTATCTGAACTATGCCCAATATCTGGAAAAGTGTCCGCACATGACCGTATATCAGAGCGAAGCTACAACGAATGAGCTTGCTGCTCCTTTCTTTGGCATGGATCATGATAAGATGGTGGGACTCGCCTATTGGGGAGCTATCGAGTATTGGGGGGAATCGAACGGATGGTCGAAGAAAGGCTGGAACTTTTCTTTCTTCAATCATTGTCTGGAACCTTATCCGCAAGCCTATCTGATAAAGAGTGCTTTCTGCGAAGAGCCTTTGGTGCATATCGGAGTGATGGATAATGGCAAGGAAGCCATTGAATGGAATGATATTATGGTGGGAAGTTTATCTTTGGCTTCTCATTGGAACTGGGCAACGGGCAGTATGCAGAACTTATATACATATACCAACACCGATGAAGTGGAATTGCTGGTTAATGGCAAATCTATGGGGATACGTAAGAATGACCGGACGGATATCACCCGGCGCAATATCATTTATTGGGAAAACATACCATACGGTAAAGGAGGAAATATCATAGCAGTTGCCCGGAATAACGGAAAAGAGGTGGCACGTCATAGGTTGGAAACGACCGGTAAGGCGACTGCTTTGAAAATGGTGGTAGAGAATCCGGAGGATTGGAAAGCGGATGGGATGGACTTACAATATGTAAAGGTATATGCGGTGGATAATAAAGGAAGGGTAGTACCTGATACTAAAGACGAGGTTACTTTTAAGGTTTCGGGGGCTGCAAGGCTGATTGCTGTGGACAATGGGGATCATTTTACAGATGAGTTATTTACCGGAAATACGAAGAAGTTGCATAAAGGATTCATCATGGCGATCTTACGTTCGGACCGTTCCGGTGGCGAGGTAGTAATAACTGCATCCTCCAAAGGATTGAAGGATGCAGTAAAGAAGTTGGTTACAAAGTAGTTATCGGAATCAGTTTCACACCTCCATTGAGGCCTGAAGGAAGGACTTCCCAACTGTCGTATTTATTCTTTTTGTAGTTGAGTCCTACAAAGTTGATTTCTTTAAACTTGCGCCAGGGAACGTTTTGTCTGTCCAATTCTGCAATACGGTTAGCGGGAAGATTGGTCACCTCAATCTCAATCAGATTCTTGCCCGGTTGCAGATATTTGCCGACCTTTAACCGGAAAGGTGCGGCCCAGACAGTTCCCGCTTCTTTACCGTTAATGCGTATGCGGGCGCTTTCCCGCAAATCTCCCAGATCGAGAATCCAATCATCAGCGTTCAGCGCAGGCAGAACTGTCTCAAGACTGTATAACCCTGTGCCCATATTGATTTTTGCGTTCGGATGGTTGATTTCCGTCCATGAAGTCGGGCTATCGATAGCGAAAGTTCCTTCGATAGCGGGGGTACTTTGTACAAAACGCAACGTCCAGTCATGGTCGAGGCTGAGGCTGACAGGTTGCTCTTGGATATATTTCCATGCTTGAGTCTCAACCGGATGATCGAATGTTTGAATAATCACACTTTCGCCGGACTGTAATTGCAGATATACTTGTAACTTTCCGTCCTTTATCCGGGTTTGCGCTTTTCCTTTTTCTCCGGTCATCGGATCAAACAGCATGGCTGTTGGTTCATTAACACTGAGAGTAATCCAATTATCTACTCCTTTGTCTTGCAAAGAAGAGATGAAATAATGGTGTCCGGTGCTGTGTTGGCGGCGGATATATTGCAGACCAAAGTTTGTCTTCATCTCTTCAGGCATTACCTTACATTTACCTAATGTCGCAGCATAATCCGTACCGGTTATGATATGTCCTTTTCCGAATGAACTGCTAATGCTTTGGTTAAAATCGCTGATGTCGGGAAGTTGTTTTTGAACTTTTGTGAAAGCATTTCTGCGACTTTCCAGATTACCGAATCCGGGAACATCTTTAGGATAATTCTCCATGAATACAATTGTTGCTCCTTGTTTTGCCAATGAGACTAGATGTGCCAATACTTTCTCCGGCATATATTTTACAGCGGGCACGATAATTGCTTTATAGTTACTGCCTCCTTCTGTACGGAGATTTCCTCCCTCGTAGCGGGTATTCTGGAGGTACTTGTCCGAAATATAGTCTACATCGTAACCATTGGAGGTTATCTGGTGGATGGTTTTTATAAACTTCGGAGCACGCTTGGCCATTTGGTGGATGTCGAATAAGAGAAGCCGTCCCGGTTGTTCTTCCCACATATCATATACCGGAAGATAAACAAGGAAGTCATTATCAGGCTTACCCATTTGCAGGAAACTCTGGCAACGGGTGATGTATTGGAAAAAAGCCGGGGCGTCACGCCAGATGCTATTGGTCGGTGACATATTGATAGTGGCGTAAAATAACCAGCCCGGCCATTCCGCCTCTTTGGGAGAATAGGGGGTGCCGTGAAAAAACATATGGTTCACTCCGGAGACAAACATCAGATCCATATCCGGTTTACATTGAGACAGTGAAGTCCGGAAATGTTCCGTCAACCAGGTAAACGTCTCACTGGATGTATATGGCTTTCCTGTGATATGGGCAGCGGAAGAGGCATATTTCAGCATTGAAATGTCCGAATCGTTCTTGCGGGTAAGTGAATCCTGGCGTAATCCTTTGATATGGAATTGGGAAAGTCCGAAACCTTCACATTCCGGAATATCTACGGAGGCATATACATCAATCAGATTGGCGGGTGAACCATGCCCTTGATTACGCGTGATACTTCCATGCTTATGTGCCCATGCAGTCCATTGCCGGGTAAAGTTCTCAATCAGTAAGTCGGAGATCGTCTCCCGGTAATCCGTTATGATGCGTGTAGTTATTTCCGATCGTTTTTCATCCAGAAACTCGGGGAAGTAGTTTTCTAATTTGTATCCTCTTCGGCGGGCGAACTCTTCCAATAGGGTAGGTGTCCAATCGGCTTGGTACACTTCATACGAATCATTGAAGAATGTTTTGGGGTAAGTGACCTTATCTCTTTGAAAAGCCCTGTCGAATTTGTCAAGATAACGTTTAACGCTTCCCTTATCCAAGTGGTTCATTACATAACCTTCTCCTCCGGGAGCGGCACGCTTTACTTTTTGCTGTGTCTTTCCTATATATAATGCAATGATTCGCCATTCTCCTTTGGGAGCTTTCCATGTGAGCCGGTAATCTTTTACTTTTGAGGTAATATCCAGTTTCTGTCCCTGTGCATTGTAGGCCATAACTTTATTCAACTTTGCAACCTTTGCTTGCTTAGGGGCTTTTACCTCCAGATTGAGAATGTTTTCTTCCCCTCCTTCTATCTTGTATTCCTGAAATATGGCTTTGGTGGCAGCGTCCTCCAACGTAACTTCCGGTCCTCCGAAAGGCCAGCCGGTTCCGGTATTCATATCAATCTGCATACCGTTTCTGTTTGCTTCTGCCTGGGTATGCTTTAACATAGCCGTCCATTCGGGTGACAGGAATTTCAGTTCTTTGTCGTCCATTCCTTGTACTCCGTAGATTGGAGTCACTTCCAATGTTCCCAACCCGGCTTTAGCATATTCATCGATGTTGTAAGTCAGATTGGGAATATCGACTGTGTTTCCCATCCACCACCATCTGCTGCCGGGACGCGCTTCTGTTTGGACTGCCGGCCAATCTTGTGCCGCTAAGGTTCCGCTGACAAGCAGGAGACCTATCAATAGTGTATTTTTCTTCATGTTTTTATATATGTATCATTAGCTTTGTGAGGCTGTTTCTTTTCACGTTGCTAAATTACGGCATTCTTTCCTTAAAAAAATGCATATTTGTACTAATACATAGAATTATGTACAAATGTACATTGTTTCGTACGATTAATCCATCTACTTTTGCGGCATGAAGTTTAATTAATCATTTTGAATACACATGAAAAATAATTTAGTGCTCTTATTCTTTCTTGCGTTGACGGTTTCTGTCAGTGCCCAATCTTTGCCCGACCGGAAGGAAACGCTGGAAGTCATGAAAAAAGTGAACGGTTACTTTATGAAAAAGTATGCCGATTACACGATTCCCAGTTTTTACGGCCGTGTACGTCCGAGCAATATCTGGACACGAGGTGTTTATTATGAAGGACTGATGTCGCTCCATTCTATCTATCCGCGCGAGGATTATTATGAATATGCTTATGATTGGGCAGCTTTCCATAAATGGGGAATGCGTAATGGCAACACTACCCGCAATGCCGATGACCATTGCTGCGGACAAACCTATATCGATTTATATAATATCTGTCCCCAACCGGAGATGATTAAGAATATCAAACTATCCATTGATATGATGGTAAATACTCCGCAAGTCAATGACTGGTGGTGGATTGACGCCGTACAGATGGCAATGCCTATTTTTGCCAAATTCGGAAAAATGACCGGAGAGCAGAAATATTATGATAAGATGTGGGATATGTATTACTATACACGCAGCCAGCATGACGAAACAGGTATGTTCAATCAGAAGGATGGCTTGTGGTGGCGCGATCAGGATTTTAACCCTCCTTATAAGGAACCGAACGGTGAAGACTGCTATTGGAGTCGTGGCAACGGATGGGTATATGCCGCTTTGGTACGTGTGCTGAACGAAATCCCGTCAGACGAGCTGCATCGTCAGGATTATATAAATGATTTCCTTACCATGAGTAAGGCATTGAAGAAATGCCAGCGTGAAGATGGTTTCTGGAATGTCAGCCTGCATGATCCTACCAACTTCGGTGGAAAAGAAACTTCCGGAACGGCTCTTTTTGTATATGGAATGGCTTGGGGAGTGCGTAATGGCTTGTTGGACCGTAGTGAATACCTGCCCATTCTCTTGAAAGCATGGAATGCTATGGTAAAAGACGCTGTTCATCCGAACGGATTCTTGGGTTATGTTCAAGGGACGGGTAAAGAGCCGAAAGACGGACAACCGGTGACTTATAAGAGTGTGCCTGATTTTGAAGATTACGGTGTAGGTTGTTTCCTGCTTGCCGGAACTGAAGTGTATAAACTGAAATAAGCATTCTTTAAGTAATAAAGAAACCAACTGTATTTTATTGAAACGGTTGAAAACAATTCATCGGAAAAGATGCATTGGCTTTCAACCGTTTTTGTATATATGTAGAAGAACCAGGCTTTTGGGGGACAGGAAAAGCCGTGAATGGATAATCCTCCCTGCATTAACGTATAATTTTCCATTATCCGATTACTTGATTCCCGCTATCTTTGCGATAATTGAGAGAACGCGATGAAATGTTCAACTTTAAATAATTCAGATATAATGAAAAAGATTGCATTATTGCTAAATGTTTTACTGGTTGCAACGATATGTGTTGCCCAAAAGCAGACCTATAAGTTCGATTTTAGTTCGGATAAGAAAGTAAAGGAGGGGTATTTGAAGGTTACGCCTCAGACTTTGTTTAACAATGAACAAGGCTATGGGTATGATTTGCAACCCGCATGGGATGGCAAAAGTAACAAACCTTTCTTCTTCTCGGTGAATGTTCCTGATGGAAATTATAAAGTGACAGTGGTCATAGGCAGTAAGAATGAACCCTCCAGCACTACGGTACGTGGTGAGTCGCGCCGTTTGTTTATAGAGAACCTGTCTACCAAGAAAGGGGAATTGAAAACAGAGACGTTTACAATTAATAAGCGTAATATTAAAATATCCGGGAAAGAGAGAGTACGTATCAAATCCCGTGAGAAGAATAAACTTAATTGGGATGATAAACTGACACTGGAATTTAACGGAGAATCTCCCCGTTTGAACTCTTTAATAATAGAACCTGTGGAGAATGTTCCGACCGTTTATCTTTGTGGCAATTCAACGGTTGTAGACTACGACAATGAACCTTGGGGAGCTTGGGGACAAATGATTCCCCGTTTCTTCACGGATAAAGTGTGTATAGCCAATCATGCCGAATCCGGTTTGTCCGCTAATACTTTTATCAGTGGCAACCGTTTGAAAAAAATCATGTCCCAGATTAAAAAAGGAGATTATCTTCTCGTTGAATTCGGTCATAATGATCAAAAGCAGAAGCAACCGGGAACAGGGGCTTACTTTTCTTTTGTCTATAATCTGAAAATATTTATTGATGAGGCCCGTGCTAAGGGAGCCAATCCGGTGCTGGTCACTCCTACTTGTCGCCGTCGTTTTGACAAAGAAGGAAAATCTGTAAATACACATGGGGAATATCCGGACGCTATTCGTTGGGTAGCACAAAAGGAGAATGTTCCTTTGATAGAGCTTAATGGGATGACAACCATGCTTTGTGATGCTTTAGGAGTTGACGGCTCCATGAAATTATATGTTCACTATCCGGCAGGAACTTTTCCCGGACAAACGAGAGAGTTCAAGGATAATTCTCATTTCAGCACGTATGGCGCTTATGAGACTGCGAAGTGTGTGGTGGAAGGAATGAAAAAGGCAAAATTGGATATTGTCAATTATTTGAGAGCAGATTATAAAGGATTCAACCCTGCCCAACCGGATAAATTTGAAACCTTCAAATGGAATTTATGTCCATTTACGGAGATAGAAAAACCGGACGGCAATTAAAGGGGAAGCAATGGATGATTACCAAGTCATTTGCGTACAATCGTCCATTGTGCACTTCGATAAGTAGGCTTACATTTGCAAAAAACAATCGGAAAATAATAACTTAAAAATGAAGACATCAATGAAAAACATGTATCTGGCTGCCGCTATGGCAGTATCATTGGCTTTTACAGCTTGTAGTGATGATGAATCGGGAAAAGCGGACCGTGCTTATAATCCAATCGAGATTTTGGGAACTATCAATGATGCGACTGATGTTCAGAATACCCGTGCTGTCGGCTCAAACTGGGGAGTTGACGACCGTATCGGAGTCACTGTGGACGGACCGACGAGTGGTAATGCAGTCGATACTTATATCAATATTCAGTATCGTAAAGACAATGGCAATGCATTCCGTGTTGTGAACGAAGGTTCTGTGGATAACAATATCCGTTTGAAGGGTGATGGCGCATACACATTGGCGGCGTATTATCCTTATCAGGGAGAGAACGGTACTTTGCCGGGAGAAGAAGGAGTGATAACAAAGAAAATAAGCGGAGCGGACCAGTCTGCCGATAAACAACCTCAGATTGACTTCCTTTTCGCAGAGGCTACCGAAGTATATGCGGATTCTCCCGTAACATTTAATTTTACACATCGGATGGCTAAAATCATTCTTCGTTTCGCAGCAAAGAATGGTGCTACATTGAATGATATGACTGTACATCTGAAAAGTCTGCAACTGGAAGGTACATTTGATGTGAATACCGGAGAGGCGGTTGCTAAAGAAGGAGCTACTCCTGATTCTGAGTTGACAGTGGATGTAGCCAAACCGTCGGAAGGGGAAATGAATGTTTCCATCATCCTGTTCCCGCAAGAAATGACTGAAAGTGTGTTGTTGGAAGTCAGAATGAACAATGAGACTTATACTGAATATGTTCCTGCACAAAATCTGTTGGCCGGTCATGCATATCCTTACAATGTGACATTTGAAAATCCTGCCATGACTATTAAGACTGCTGAAATTGCCGATTGGGTTGAGGAAGATGAAAAGGATGTGACAGCGTCAGTGACAGAGTGAATAAAGCATGATAAGGATTCAAAAAAAGAACGGTATGAAAAGAAATAAATTAGCCCTTTCTTGCTTATTGATGGTAACAGGTTTCTTCGGAGCGTGTACCGATATGGCAGAAGATGACTTTCAGAATAATAAGTATCCGGTAGAATTGATGGCGGAAAAGGCGGATATGACCTTTACCCGTGCTATTGGAGAAAAGACCTCTTGGAATGGTGGAGAGGAAATATCTCTTTATGATGGCGTTACGCAGAAATTATATGAGGTTTCGGCTTCCAAGGAAATGACAGCCAAGAATAACGATCCTCTTTATTGGTACACAACTACGGAGGAAGAGACTTTATTTGCCTGGTATCCGGCTTCGGAGACATTGCTGACCGGATGGACTGTACCGGAAGATCAGACTACTGAAGAGGCGTACAATCAGGCGGATTTCCTTTATGCGTATGAAAAGATGAAATTCCGTAGCGATCGGAAACTTACTTTCCGTCATGGAACGGTTAAGTTGATTATTAATGTAAAAGGAGATGACGATACGGTATCAGAGACAGATTTGGAAGGTGCGGTATTTACTGTAAGAACTGTGACAAAAGCAACTGTTTCCGAAGGGAAGATCAGCCCTGCAGAGGGTGTGGAGACTTCCGTGATGCATCCGTTTGTATCGGAGGTTAGAAAAGATTATGTCGCTTCTTATCAGATGTTGACGGTTCCTCAGGATATGTCAGGTAAATTGTTTTTTCAGGTAGAGTTGAAAGATGGGAGAAAGTTTGCTCATACACCGGGCAATGGTGAAGGAATTTTGGAAAGCGGACACCAGTATACATATAATGTAGGAGTAGGAAAACCGGGACTCGTGGTGGAAGTAGAGAAGAATTCAGCGTCATGGGATGGTGATGATGAATCAGTGGAAGGAACTGATGATGCAGAGTAATATTCAAAACTAAGAATCGGATATGAAACAATATAAATTTATACAAAAGCTGTTGTTGGCAGTGTTGGCATTGGGTTGTGCAAGCTGCTCACAGGATGAAGAAACACAAGTAAATCAGCAAAATCTGGTTGTATTGAATGTGGCTGATACAGGGTTGGTAAGTAGTGAATCGCAGACGCGCACGGTTGACGACGGATTTGTGACTACCTTCACGCAAGGTGATCAATTAGGACTGTTCGCAGTGAAGGATGGTGTGATTATGGATGAAATAAATAATATGCTGCTCACTTACAATGGTTCTAGTTGGTCGGGTAAGCCGATATTATATGATGAAAGCTTGGAAGGCGTAGTATTTTATGCGTATTATCCTTATCAAGCAGATATGACGGGTAAAACTGATTTGCAGGGAGAGGATTTCTTTGCTCCTCTTGTAGATAGTTGGAATTTGACTAATGCACAAAGTGACCAGAAAGAGTACGCAAAACAGGATTTAATGACTTCGGGTAAGACGGAGCTAATTGGTGAAAATGGAAATTATTCATTGAGTTTTCAATTATCGCATCGTATGAGTCTGGTTGTGGTGAAGTTGCCTTCTACACATTATCTATTTACGGATGCAGAGGGAACGGTACTTCCGGAAGAAACTCCTTATATTGCGAAACCGAATCCGGCGAGTATTTCGTTTGAGATAGGAGAAGAGAAAATATTGCCTTATTATGATGCAGCTAAGGATGAGTATCGCTTGTTGAGAAAACCGTCGTCTGCAGAAACGATTACAGGGTATTATAATGGAAAGAAATGTTCACTAGTGACAGAAGGTAAAATGGAACAAGGCAAATATAAACGCTTCGTTGTTGATGGTGGTCATCAGGAAAAGAAACATCATTTGCAGGTGGGTGATTTTTATTATGCAGATGGTAACATTGTCTCTGTGACAGATGAAAATCCTCCGGTCAAAGGATGTATTGGTGTGGTTTATTATGTGGGAAAAACTTTTCCTTCTGAATTATATGAGGGTGAATATGGAGATGTGACTAAAGATGCATTGAAACGTGACTATCCTGCATGTAATCATGCTTTTGTTGTTGCTTTGACTGATGGAGAAGATGAACGTATTTATTGGGAGACGGAAAAGAAAAGTATAGAGTTTGGTAAATGGTTTGAAACACTATCTTTGCAGAGTTCTTTTTTCAATGTGCAAATAGCAGATTATGGAATTCCAAGTAAGTTTGAAAAAATGCTTGGATATAATAACACAAAGGTAATAGAAACTATAGTAAAACAAGCACCTGGATCTGAATATATTAATATTGGAAGTTTACAGGGATATCGTGATAATTGTTTACTACCTGAAATGACGACAAACTGGTTTATCCCTTCTATTCAGGAATTGGCTATACTTTATAAAAATAAGGATATAGTGAATCAGAAGCTAGAAATAATGCAGCAAAAGGAAATGGATTTTGTACTTAATGATAAACAACTAGGTTATTGGTCAAGTACTGAATTTAACAACCAAATGATGTATGCATACAATAGTAAAGTAACAGAAAAAAGTATCAAGGAAGCTAGAGCCTATAAGTCTACTAGAACGGCATATCTTCGTTTTACTTTTGCTTTTTGAATGAATTAATATAAGAAAATGATGAAAAAAGTATTTGTATCAATAGCTTTAGCTGCTGTAGCATTAGGCAGTCAGGCTCAAATCGTTAAGAATGACCTATTGAAAGGTTATAAAGAAGGTGATGTTTTGGAGAAAACAGTTTATAATGATAAAAGAGCGCCTATCAACGTAGATACTTGGTGTGGTGGTTTTACTTCTAAACCGGTTGAAGGATCGGTAAGCCCTACGATAGGAAAGGCGTTGACTTATGAGGGATATAGTGAAGCGGGGCCATCTATCACTTTGGGTTTTCCGCAAGGTGTGAAAGGCTCTCGTGTCAGCGTATATTCATTGGTTGAATCCGGAAAAGTATATTCTAAAGGTACATATTATATTGCCTGTCTGGCGAATTTCTCTAAAGTCGGAACAAACTTGGCCGACTTCTTGGCTGCCAGTGCCAGTTATGTAGGTGGTGGAAATCGTGGTCAGGTATATGTGAGACGCGAAGGAAATGATAAAATCAAATTTGCAGTTGGATTGTTGAAAGAACGTGCTGAAGCTCCGATGGCTTATGATTATAATAAAACTCATTTATTGGTCTTGAAGGTAGACTATACGAAGAATGAAGTTTCATTATTTGTAGATCCGGAATTGGGACAGAGCGAGCCAAAAGCTGATATAGTAGTTACTGGTGAAGAAGGTGCTTTGAAAGCAGGTCTGAAGTCTGTCGCACTCAGAAACCGTAATGGGTTTAAAGGAAATATCGGTAATTTCCGCTTTGCCAAAGACTGGGCTGGTGCCATAGGAAAATAAAAGAAGATTCATTTCTTATAAGAATGGGGAAAGCTGTATGTAAGGACAGTTTTCCCCATTCTTATTTCTTCAGTGCAACAAAATTGTCTTTATTTTAAGTTTTATACGGGGAAAAACAAAAATGTCACATCGCTTATAATCAGATACTTAATGATGAAAATGTCCCTAAATTAAAGTAAGTTTACAGAAAACATAAGGTCGTTTTCGCTCTTTTGGGAAATAAAATTTCACTTTTTGGATAACAGTCTGTTCATCAGCCTGTTACTTCTATATTATTCTGCCTGTTTACGATTAGTCTGTGCGGGAGAAGTGCTTACCTCGTCTATATGTTTCCGATAAAGCATACGGTCTTTACGTTCCAAAGCTAAGGGGAATTGATACAAGTAAACCTTATATAATAAAGAAAAATATAATAATAAAGAAAAGTCCTCCGATCCGTAGAACCAGACCGGAGGACTTTTCTTATCAACCTTTTAATAAATGAATGCCGGTATTGTATCGTCTAATTATATCCTTTATTTTGTTCATATAGCCCTTCTTTTACCTTCATTTGCGAGTCGGGTATCGGATAGATATATGAGTCTTTTGTAACCAATTTATATAGTTCGTATGTTTCCGGTTTGCTAATCACGCCGTTCTCGTCCGAGCCATTAAACTTGAACATTTCCTGCAATACCTCTACATAACGGTTTTGGCGTACGAGGTCATGCCAGCGAATGCCTTCGGAAGCCAGTTCAAGACGGCGTTGCCAGTCTACAATTTCGGCAAATTCTTCGGGAGTAACATGATCGGGTACGGTTGGGACACCGGCACGTTCGCAAATATCATCGACCAATGATTTTGCTTTATCGGTAGGTCCTACAATTTCGGCATACATCAACATTACATCTTCAAGACGGATTATCGGATAATTGATAGGGAAATAGGTACGGTCTGCAATCTGTGCATCAATATCTTCGTAACCTAGCATCTTGCGTTTCATCTTATGTTCAAAGAACTTCTGGAAGAAAGGACCGCCCGTATAAGGCACACCGTCGTCATCCACGAAATCATCCGTGTAAATCGTGCTCGGACAACGTATATCCAAAGACACCCCTTCCGTATCCATTAATTTGAAACGTCCTGCCAGTCTGGCTTCACACCATATTCTATTACCGGACATTTCCAGTTTTGTATACGAATCATTCACTTGCGGAACCGAGTTGAACACCATCGGATTACCATAGTTTTTGGAAGCTATGTATTGAATTTCAAAAATATGGTATTTGTTATCATTGTCGCTGATCCACACTTTCTGCCATTCGTCACCCGTTTGTGCCCAATATTTATTATTGGCGCGGGCATAGTCTATCACCTCACTGAATAGCTGTTCCGCCAATGCTTTCTTGGATTCGTCTTGCACGGGATATCCTGCCATTGTCAGATAAACACGTCCCAGCAACGATTTGGCAGCGGCTAAGGTGGCGCGTCCGGCAGAAGCATTGTTTCCCTGATAATTCAAGGGAGTGTCTACCAGCTTTCTCACTGCATCTTCCAGATCGGGGACAATTGCGGTCTCGTAAACATCGACTTGTTTTGACTGTTTGATGGTCATTGCTTCATTCACCGATACAGGTTCCAATACGATGGGGATATGTCCGAAGTAACGAACCAGGTCGAAGTAAGCCAATGCCCGGAGGAATTTGGCTTCACCGATAAACTGATTCTTTATCTTTTCGTCGGAGAAAGTAACACCGTCCGTTTTGCTGAGGAACATATTGGCACGCGCTACGATTTCATACAAATCATTCCATGCAGACGAAAGGGTGCTGATGGTGGATATATTGGGATTAAACGTACCTATGTCGATATAGTCGCGCTGTTTGTCGGTGGTTTTATCTACCCAAGCATTGTCCGAACGAACTTCCGACAACATCCATGAATAATTGGCAATCGGCAGCAGACCGTTGTAGATACCGATCAATGCCTGCTCCATTTCGTTGGGAGTGATGTAGAAATAATCAGTGGTACGTGTATCGTTGGGTTCTACTTCCAACCAGCTTTCACAAGAGGACAGAGTCAATGTCAGCGCCAGTCCTCCGCAAATGATATATTTATATAGTTTCATAGTTTATTGCTTTTTTAGAATGTAACATTAACGCCCAAAGTGATGACTCTTGCCTGCGGGTACGAACCGTAGTCGTAGTCTCCGCTTGAACCGGCGTTGTTGGCTTCCGGCGAGAATCCGCCGTCGTACTTATCCCACATCAGCAGGTTTTCTCCCGACAGATAGACGCGTGCGTTCTGAATAAATTTCTTTTTGAACGGAAGACGATAGCCCAATGTAATATTCTTGATTTTGATGAAATCGGTGCTGTACAGCCAGCGGCTGTCGTAGAATTGTCCGGTGTTGGCATTGTCGATACCGGGAGTCTTGCCGTCACCGGGTTCTGCTTCCGATTTCCACATATTTTTCCAATGTGCAAGCACGTTGATATTGGCGCCCATACCCGGACGGTCCATTGCACGTCCCAATACTCCGTAAATATGTCCGCCTGTCTGTCCTGTGATCAGGATGGAAAGATCGAAGTTCTTGTATTTGAAAGTATTGGTCATACCGAAAGTATAATCCGGATCAGGTTTCCCCATCAATGTACGGTCACTGTCGCTGATCACTCCGTCACCGTTTGCATCCCGATAGCGTACATCACCGACTTTGGTGTTCTGCATGACAGGGTATTTCTGTAAGTCGGCTTGCGTCTGATACACACCGACCGCATCATACATATAGAATGATCTTAAAGGCTGGCCTACCATGAACACTTGTGTCGTCTTGTCGTATCCGGTGAATACGGTGCTGTTGTCATCTCCCAGACTGAGAACTTTATTCTTGTTGTAAGATACATTCAGAGAAGTCGTCCATTTCAGTTTTCCCGTCAGGTTCTGGGTAGTCAGCTCCAGTTCAAAACCTTTATTGCGGATCGAACCGATATTTCCCCAAGCTTGGGTGAAACCGAGCAAGGCGGGAACAGTAACTTGATACAGCAGGTCTTTGGTTGTTTTTACATAATAGTCGGCAGATAGAAAGATACGGTTGTTGAACATTCCCATATCGAATGCGATATTCCAGCTTTCCGTCTTTTCCCAGCCAAGATCCGGATTGGCAAGTGATGTCGGTGCAAAACCGTTAATGATGTTTCCGGATGAGTAATTGGCGCTGCTTAGTTTGGCAAGGGCGGTGTTGGTAGGGATTGAGTTGTTACCGTTGGCTCCCCAACTTCCGCGTATTTTAAGAGAGTTCATAAAGAAGTCTTTCGGCCAGAATTTCTCGTTTGAGATGCGGTAAGCGGCAGAAACGGCAGGGAAGACTCCCCAACGGTTTTCCTTACCGAAACGTGAAGAACCGTCGCGACGGATACTGGCTGTCAGCAGGTAACGGTCATCATATTCGTATTGCACACGTCCGAAGTAGGACATCAGTCGGGAAGGGGTGGACAAAGAAGCTGCGGCTGCTGTCAGCACTACATCTGCCATGTCGAACACTTCCAGAGAATTATCAGGGAACTGCGTAGCGCTTAATTTGCTGGAAGAGCCTCCGGAGCTTTCCATCGAATAACCTGCCATCGCTCCGACAGTATGCCTGCCGAACGTTTTGTTATAATGCAGAATCGTTTGGAGAAGGAATTTACTGCTGCGTGCTTCCGAACGGCTTGCAGTCGTTTTGTACCCTTCGCTGTCTGTTCTGTATTTGGTGACGCTGCTCGGAATGAATGAGCGGCTTTGCGTACTGCTGAAATTGTAGGAACCGGTAACTTCCGCTTTCAGCCCATCCCATATATCCGCTTTCACATAGGCAGCGGAATTAAAACGGACACTTTCACCATGATTGGTCACTTCCTCCATATATGCGATGGGACTTACCTTGCTTGAACTGGTCCAGCGATAATAACCTTTGGAGCCTGAACCGGTATATATACCGTCTTCCGGTTCCGCAACGGGCACCATAGTAAGAACGTTGGTTGCCTGGCGGTCCTTGCCGTCTACCCGTCCGCCGTCACTCCAGTTGGCAGAAGGCGCCAGATTCACTCCGACGGTAATCCGGTTGAATAGTTTAGACTCTACATTGGCACGGAAGTTCAGACGTTTGTAACTGCTTTCGATAGCGATACCTTTCTGGTCGGTATAGCCCAAAGATACACGGTATTTGGTATTGCCGCGACCGCTTGAAAGTGACAATTGGTAATTTTGTATCGGTGCCAGGCGGAAGAATTCATCTTGCCAGTCAATCAGCTGCAAGTTGCCGTAGCCGGGTTCTGTCCAGCGCGGGTCATTCAGGAAATAATAGCTTTCTTTGCCTCCTATCATTGCCAGACGGGTGGCGTAGTCGTCTTCAATAGTAGCTCCTTTACTTCCGTATTGGGAAATATACCGGTTATTATTGTATGCGGTGCGGAATTCAATCCACTCTTCCGGTGACAGGACATCCACTTTCCTTTCCAATGATTGGATACCGAAAGAAGCTTGAAACTGTACTTTTACTTTATCATCGGCGCTCGCTTGCTTGGTTGTGATCAAAACAACTCCGTTGGCACCGCGCGAACCGTAGATTGCCGATGAAGAAGCGTCTTTCAATACCTCGATAGATTGTATGTCACCCGGATTGAGACTGCCTAGATCGTCTACGGGAATGCCGTCCACCACATATAATGGGGTAGCATCCGCATTGATCGAAGCGGCTCCACGTACGCGAATCTGAAGTTCCGAACCCGGTTCTCCGGTAGTGCTGCGTACTTCCACACCGGCTAACTGTCCTTGCAGTGAAGAGGCAATGTTGGTTGTTGCCCGGTCTTCCAGTTTCTCAGCATTGACTTTAGCGATAGCGCCGGTCACATTTCCTTTCTTTGCGCTACCATAACCGATAGCAACAACCTCATCTAGTGCAATGGCAGATTCGGTCAACTTGATTTGGAGAGTTTTACTGGTGATTGTAACAGTCTGGGTGTTGTACCCGATAAAAGATACTTCCAGAAGTTTGGCATTCGTGGGAGCGGAAATCACAAATTTACCGTCCAAGTCTGTAATCGTTCCTTTGGAAGTACCTTTCACTGTGACGTTTGCACCGATAATTGGTTCATCTTTCTCATCTACTACCACTCCCGTCACGGTTCGGTTCTGTGCGAGCGACAGGGTAGATTGTAATACGAACAGAGTCATCAAAAAGAGAGATTGCATCTTCCTTCCCAGACTACCATTTCCATGCAGAATGTTTTTCATGTTGATATATCTAAGTGATTAAATTAGTAAATAACGGAAGAAACAAACAGAGCCTGACGGTCTGTCCGACTTCCGTTGCAAAGGAAGCGTATCGGAAGAAATTATGCGCAAGTATTCGTACGAAAAAGATGTAATATTATACTAATGGCTAAAAAATACTCCTGATATTTGTACGCAACCCCTTATAAAAGTACAAATATAGCCTTTTCATCGCAGTTTTTTTATCTGCTCGTACATCTGTTTGCCCAGATATTCGGCTGAATTCTGATTGAAATGAAGGCGGTCTCCCATCAATTCCGCATCCGACATATCTATCAGATAGGCATTCTTGTCTTCTTTCGCCAGGCGTTTCATCGCTTCTTCAACCTCACTGCTGTATTGCTTGTTCTTCTTGGCTACCGTACCGAAGATAAACGGAAGCTTGGAGTAGTCTTCTCCTGTCTTTTCACTCAGATGGTTGCGCACATAAGCGACGACTGCTTTCAGGTTCTCGTAGTATTTGTCGCCGTATGCACGGTCGCTTTCTCCTTGATGCCACAGGAATGCGTCAATCCGGTAACCGTTCTTTAATTTCGCTAAGGTGTTGTCGATGCAACCGTCTATGTCATTGATAAAAGAAAGCAATAAGGACCGTCCCTTTTGGCTGGTTGCCACGTTGCCGGATAGCCATTCGGGATTTGCCGACCAGTGAACCGATTTGTCCGAACTGGCGGACGGTTCGATAGAAGTGCCTCCGATAGCCCATTTGATAACGTAAAAAGGCTCTTGCCATAATTGCTCCAACCAATAGTAGGTGATGGCGTCATATCCCCATGTGTGGGGCTTGGCTCTTCTTTTGCTCTTCGGCCAGAAAGGACGGAACTTCCCGTCTGTGCGGTTCTGGGCTATTTTACAGTATTTGTAGGCTCCTGTGGTGAAGGCCGTGTCTGTGGACATAGCTTTGATGTAATCCGGCAGACGGTCGTTGGGCACGCGTCCGTCGGTGTTTGACTGTCCGGCAGTGATAATGACATGGGCAGGTTGGTTATTATCTGCCAGGCAATTGCAACAGAATGCAAGCATTAAAATGATAACTAAATTTTTCATGATGAAATGATGGTTTATGATTTTAAATACAAACTGAATAATAAAAAGTCCTCCCAAACGATAGAAACGTAAAAGAGGACTTTTTAATCAAACTAACAATCTTATGTGGGTTCTATATACCTGTTGAAAACAAATCTATTTGATTGTCTCGAGGAACTCTGCCTCGATGATTCGCAGCTGATTCTTACTGCTGCTCTTTTCCAGTTCCATTTTGTTGGCGGCTTTCGCTTCTACTTCTATCAACTGCCCGAAAGCGTCCTTGTCACTTGTATTGCCTTTCAGACGGATCGTAATGGTATTGGCACGTACCGGCTTTTCTATGTTCAGGTGGACATATCCCAGGCTCTTCTCTGTGTTGCCGCTCCATATCAGCTCTTTGCCTGCATATACTTCCAGCGGGTAGCTGCGCGAACGCCATCCGTGCAGTTTCAGACAAACGTCATCTATCATTGCTTCTTTTTCCAATGTATAAGTAATCCATGCAGTGCTGAGCTTGCCGTCGTTTTTCCATTCAGACAGTTCTATATCATCGTAGCTCTTGGCAACATCTCCGCTGTTGGCTCCGGCCTTTGCCGATACAACCCGGATTCCTCTTTTGGTATCTTTATAAGAAGGAGTGGAAGGAGTCTCACCTCTGTCTAATCTACCTTTCAAACTAGCTTGAGGCAGATAGGAACTTAATCCATTGTTTACTTTCACCGGAACCGTTTCCAATGTAAGAGTGGCTGCAGGTAACCCTTTGGCTTGTGCGGTCAGTGTTATTTTTCCAGCAGTTGTCGTACTGCGGATAAGTGCACGGTTGATACCACATTCTACCGGTAGATTGGTATCGAGGATATGGTTGTTTTCACCTTGTGCGATACCTCCGCGCCATTCGGCATTTCCCTTTAAAGTGAACTGGACGGTGCGGTTATCCAACGGACAACGTTTGCCGTCTTTATCTACTACCTCTACCTGTATCAGAGCCATGTCGGCACCGTCTGCGTGGAAGCCTTCCGGATTCTGAATGGCGGTAAGTTTCAGTTTGGCTGGCTCACCTACCGTGTTTACGGCGTAACGGCTGATTTCCTTTCCGCTCTTGTTGTAGCTGACAGCTTCCAGCTTGCCCGGTTTGAAAGTGACCTTGTCGAAAGAAAAGAGGAAGTTGTACTGCCGTTTACCTTTTCCTAACGATTTACCATTCAGGAAGAGTTCCACATCCTCGCCGGTGGATACTACATGTACCGGTTTTACTGTATTCTCCGGGTAGTTCCAATGACCGATGATGTAGGTCTGGTCTGCTTCCGTGTCTACCCAGCCGTTCCACATGACCTGATGAGCGTAGAATGCGTCTTTCTCAATGCGCATGGCATCCGTCACCCCGCTTCTGCGGTAGTTCTCTTCGCCGCGATAATGAGTATTGGTATCGGAGAAAATAATCTTGGTTCCACCGGCACTGACTCTGTTGCCTGTTCCGGGACGTTCACGCCAATAGTCATACCAACGGTTAATCATAGTAATGGCAAGTTGGTCTTGATTGTGGTTGTAATCGGTAGCCGGTTGTCCTTTGTGAAGAGGTCCGTCTCCTTCTTTATGGAAAGGGTAACTGTATTCATCCCAATATTTTCTTAAACCTTCGTCGCGGCAATATTCGGTTGCCCACATCGGATGATGTTCGCTTTTGTTGATATACAGCATTTCGCCGCCATATTCCGCTTCACGGATATCCAACATCTCGCGGGAACCGATGGCACGTCCGCCGAACGGATCATATTTATCACGAACAGCTTTCATCTCAATCATGTGAGGCCGGCTGATCGCTTTGTTTCCACATTCATAGAACAAGATACTGGGATTGTTGCGATTATAAATGATAGCGTCACGCATCAGCTCTACCCGTTGTTCCCATTGGCGTCCTTCACGGTCTTTTTCCGAATCACCGGCAGGCATTGCCTGTATCAAACCTACACGGTCGCAAGATTCCACATCCTGTTTCCAAGGAGTGACGTGCATCCAGCGAACCAGGTTGGCATTACTCTTCACCATCAGGTCGTTTGAATAATCACTCAGCCAAGCCGGAACGGAAAGTCCGACAGCAGGCCATTCATTGCTGGTACGTTGGGCGTATCCTTTCATCTGGATCACCCGGTCGTTCAGCCAAACTTTTCCTTCTGCAAAACGTGTCTTACGGAATCCGGTACGAGTGCTTACTTCGTCGAATATGCGGTTGTTACTGTCTTTCAGAGCTGTCTTTACCGTATACAGATAGCCATATCCCCAACTCCAGAAATGAAGATCACCGATAAGGGCAGAAGCTTTTACTGTTTTAGTTTCTCCTGCTTTCAAAGTCACTTTGTCGCCTTGAAAAGTCTTCACTTGTTTGCCGTCGGCATCTAATATAGTCACCTGATAGGTGAACTGGCGAGGCTCTTTACTGTCATTTCTGACTTCCGATTCTGCACAGATCGTAGCTTTTCTGCCTTTGATGTCGATGTCCTTAGCGTACGTATATACTCCCGTCGTTTTCAGATTACTATACAGGGGAAGTGTCTGATATACCTTGTCAGTAACGTAGAGGAATACGTTTTTGGGAATACCGCCATAATTGGCGTTGAAGTTACGGTCGTTCCATTGAAATTTGGATTTGGTTCCTTCTTCCCTGTACATCCAGTCGTTGTCCGTCCGCACGGCAATCACGTTTTCGCCTTGTTTGATATAAGGAGTCAGGTCGAAACCTACTGCCATCACCCCGTTTTCATGTCTTCCCAGATTGTGTCCGTTGAGGTAGAAGTCTCCACGCTGGCGTACTCCTTCAAATTCGATAAATACTTTCTGATTACTTTTTAAATCGGGAATGCGGAAACTTTTACGATACCACACCACCGTGTCTGTCAGTTGTTCGATAGAAACTTTGAATGCTTCATCTTCATTGAAGGCATGAGGCAAAGTGACTTGTTTCCACTTGCTGTCATCGAATGTTGCATCTTTGGCTTTAGGAAAATCTCCTGTTTGCAGTTTCCATTCGCTGTTGAAATTGTACTTTTTACGTTCACTTGCCTGTCCCTTGACGGCGGGCAATGCGACCAGCAAAAATACGAAAAGAAATAAGTTGTGTTTCATGATGATCAATTAAAATGTTTTGCTGCAAAGGAAGCGCATTAATGGAAAATACGCCTATACTCCCGTACGGAAAGGATGTAAATTTTATCTTTTGATGAAAAAACAGTAATGGAGATTTGTACGCAAATCCGTAAGATAGTACACTGGGGCTTCTTCTCACCACAGATTAACACAGATAATAGATCTTGATTATTAATGCATTAAATTAATCTGTGTTAATCTGTGGTGAACTCGAACCATGCTGTCCTTTATTCTTCTGATAAATCGAAGGAGCGATTCCAAATTGGTTCTTGAAACATTTACTGAAATAATAAGGATCATTGATACCCACTTTATAGGAAATCTCGGCAACGGTCAGGTCTTCGGTCAATAACAATTCCGCTGCTTTCTTCATACGGATAACACGTAAGTATTCATTCGGAGAGTATCCTGTCACTCCACGTACTTTCTTATAGAATACGGTACGTCCCAATCCCATAAGGTTGGCATAGTCGTCTACCGAGAATTCGGCTTCTACCATGTGCTCGTTCAGTATTTCGTTCAGCTTTGCCAGGAACTTGCTGTCTTTGTTGTTGGTGCAGATTGCTGAATGGACGATTCCCGGTTCATTGGAGAACTTCTCACGGAGTTTGTCCCGTTGCTCTATCAGTCTGGATACTCTGGCGAGCAGCAAAGATACACTGAATGGTTTGGTGATATAGGCATCCGCTCCGGCCTCTATACCTTCCAGGTATTTTTCATCCATATTAAGGGCAGTCAGCAGGATGATGGGGATATGACTTGTTGCGAACTCATTCTTTAGTTTCTTAGTCACTTCAAATCCGGTCATTCCCGGCATTAACACATCACAGATAATCAAATCGGCGTCATAGGTCTGTGCGCGTTCAAAGCCACTGATCCCGTCCGCTTCGGCCACCACTTCGAAGTATTGACCGATTTCCTCTTTTAAGAATTCACGGACATCGTTGTCGTCTTCTATGATTAATACTTTCCGTTTATTCAATGGAACGGAAGGTGCTGCCGGTTCTTCTGTCTTGTCACTCGCAATAAATTCTTTATGGCGTTGTTCTTCTTCCTCAATCAGTATTTGGTTAGGGATGAGGAAGTCTTTTTCCTCGTAAACGTCGGCATTTGCCGGTAGTTCTACGGTGAAGATAGAGCCGCCTCCTTCATTTTCCTTATAAGAAATCGTTCCTTTATGTATATTGACCAGACCATAGGTGAGGTGAAGCCCTACACCTACGCTGCTGTGTGAGAAGCTGCTTTGCATGAAGCGGTTGAACAATTCGTTTCTTTTTTCTTTCGGGATGCCTACTCCTGTGTCCGTCACTTGGATACAAAGTTGTTGCTTTTGTTCCGAAATGTCTACCTTGAATATGATTTTCCCATTGGACGGAGTGTATTTGAATGCATTTGAAAGTAGATTGTAAATCACCTTGTCGAGATTTCCTTTATCGACAGGCATTTTGTAAGAGGTATGTGATGGCTCGAAGCGGAAATCCATGTTTTTGGATTCGCTTACATCCTTGAAACTTAGGAATATCTCATAGCAGAAAGCGATAATGTCCGTTTCTTCTAATGAAAGGGCAAGTTTATTCTTCTGCATCTTCCGGAATTCCAGCAATTGGTTGATAAGCCGCAACATCCGCTTGGTACTCTTATCCATGATTTTTAGGGAATGTTGCATATCTCTGGAATGGTTTCCCATATTGACGATTCTTTCCAAAGCTCCTTGAATCAGGGTTAATGGAGTGCGGAACTCATGAGATATATTGGTGAAGAATTCCAGTTTGTATTCCGTCAACTGGTTTTCTACTGCGATGCGGTTGCGCAATGCGTTGAAATTCCGGATGATATGGAAACTGAAATAACCGGCTACTGCGATTAACAGGGCATATAACAGGTAAGCCCAAGTCGTTTTCCAGAACGGAGGGGCTATCACAATCTCCATCACATTCTCTTCTCCCCAGATACCTGCGGCGTTACAAGCTTTCACGTGGAGTTTGTACTTACCTGGAGGCAAGTTCCGGTAAGTGGCGAAGTTCAGGCTGGAAGGCGAACTCCATTCCGTGTCATAAGGGGGCAGGCAATAGGAATACTTGGATACCCCATTCAGATAGTTGAATGTAGAGAAGGAGATGACAAATGATTGTTGATAATATTTCAAGTTCAGCTCGTTGATGTATGGCATTGCTTCCTGCAAAGGAGAATCTTCTACACCGGGAAGCATATTGGCTCCGTTGATCTGAAGTCCGGTAAAGACTACGGAAGTCGGTTTGTCCAGATTCTCTATTTTGTCGGCATTCAATACAACTAAGCCATAGTTGGTACCGAACAGTAGTTTGCCGTCGTTGCTTACACAAGCAGTGTTCTCACTATATACATTTCCCAAAGTGTAGGAAGAGAAAAAATAATTCTCAATTTGCTTGGTTGCAGGAGTGAAGCGTGAAATGCCATATTCGGTAGCTATCCACATCTTATTATCCTTATCCTGAACAATGGACTGCACTACGGCATTGGACAACCCGTCTTTGATGTCGTAACAGTTGAAGGTCAGATGCTGATAATCGCCTTCCGGATGGCAGACGGCAAATCCGGCTCCGGCGGTTCCGATCCACATATTGCCTTCATGGTCATTCATCAGGCAACGTATCTCATTGTTGGGGAATGTGCCGTTGACATGATTGTATATGATATAATTCTCGGGCGAAGCGATGAGGGAATCCGGATGGAAGATATAAATACCGTTATTGGTGCCTACCCACATCCGTCCGTTCTTGTCTTCTTCGATGACACGGATACGTTTCTCTCCATAGTTGTCCTGCAAGAAGTGCCGGAATTGATAGCCGTCCTTCGTCTTTACGGCTAAGTTCAGTCCTCCGCCGAACGTTCCCAGCCACATTCGGCCTTTCCGGTCACGGTAGATGGAGAACACTTGGTCGTTGGAGAGCGAATTGGGATCTTTGCTGTTGTTCTTGTACCATTTGTCCGCTCCGATACGAAGACCGGTTCCTCTCATACCCAGCCATAGGTTACCTTCCGAGTCCTCGTTCATACTGTACACATTGTGGGTGAAATCCTCGCGGCGTATTGTCTTGGTCAGACCGGGGTCGTATTCGTACAGGCTGCCCATGCGGTTTGCCATATAGATATTTCCGTTTCGGTTTTGGAAAAGCATACGGATGGTATTGGAGCGGTCGGAACTGTTCTCGCCGCTGGGATGGAGACGTTGTGTGCCTTTGTTCAGAATCTCCAGATGAGATAAACCGGAAAATTCGGAGCTTACCCAGATACCGCCGGAACGGTCTTCCATTACATATTGGAGATAATTAGAGTTAATATGGCTGGATTGGCCGATGTCAAAGGTGAAATGCTGCAGGTCTCCCGTAGCCAGCTCGTATGCGTAAAGTCCGTTTCCGTAAGTTGTAATCCAGATGATATCCCGTGAATCGTGTACGATACTATATCGCTCCACATCTATATAGCCGATATGTTCGGAAGAAAGGAACTGAAAAGGTTTGATATTGCCCGTTGTAACGTTGACGTACCATAAATGTCCGGTATAGTTGTGCACCCATACATTCTTTTTATTGTCTTTGGTGACCGCACCGTTTTTGATATTCAGGTCGGAGTAGCGGGAAAGTTTTCCGGTAGGGATATCCAGCAGATAACTGCCGTTGGCGGTAAACAATACCCATTTGTCTGCCAGGAGGAAGTTGCCCGTGACACGACTGTTGTCGTCAAAGCTTGCGGCAAGTGAACCTACTTTTTCCAGTTTGCCGGTAGAGTAGGTGTGACGGTAGATTTCATTCTTGTCGGTGATGATGCAGGTATATTGCTCATAAGCGATGATATGTTCCCAACTTTGGCTCTGCGGGTCTAGATTGTCAGTTTGCCCGTTCCGGTATTTCAATAGCCCTTTACGGGTTCCGATCCAGACTTCTCCTTTGGCGCTTTCCAATACAAACTGCACTCTGTCGGAAGGTAGATTTCCCAACTCTTTCTTATAAGTCTGTGACGAGAACTTCCCATCCTGATAAACGATTCTCCTGCATCCGTTTTGATTATGCCATAGCCAGACGGAATTATCGGAGGTAATGAAGAATTTAGAATAGTTTTCTTTATATTCGTTGCATCCGGTGAAATCCACAAAACGGCCGTGACGCAGGTCATAACAACTGATAAAAGAGGACATCGTTGAAATCCATAGGAAGCCGTTCGGATCTTCTTCTATACTCCGGATGCGTGAATCGGCCAGTGAAAGCGGATTGTGGATGTCAGGGTAGATGTTGACAAAAGAATTGCCGTCATAATAACTTAATCCGTTGAGCGTACCCAGCCAGATAAACCCCTTACTGTCTTGCGACATATACCGGATGGAGTTATTGGCTAATCCGTCTCCGGTAGTCAGTTTATTGGAACGTACCTCTACGGAGGCGAATGCCGGGTACAAGTAGAATAACAGGAGGGAGAATATAAGTAACGTATTCTTCTTCATAGTGAATTTATGTGTTTTATCTAAGGGCAAAGATAGTTATTTCTTTGGATTCCGTATAAATTTGCCCTTAGTATAACATTTCACTTGAACTGATATCCTCTGAAAGTCCCTTTCTTCTTAGTAAGATCCGGACCGAAATAGAATCCCGGTTGCGTTGGTTGGTTGTAGCCTACATTCTGGGTTGCGATACTGATTCTGTATATAGGATCTTCCAGGAAGGTATGGAAGCGGTATTCAGTAGGAATAGTCGATACATACAGGCGCAGGGAACAGTTGTCTTCCGAGCGTAACAGCACTTCTTCACGCCAGTCACCCACGATGTCACCTTGCAGACAGGGTACGGCTTTCGTTCCGTTATTGGAGAGAGCCCCTTCGAATGTTACGATTCTGTTTACCTTTTGTGCTTTCCAATCATACTTGCTGATAATGTTCTTATCCAATAACTCGCGTAGCAAGTCACCATCCCACCACACAGCCATGTTGGTGGGCAATCCTTTTATCCTGCCTGCAATAGCTTCTCCTTTTGCATTGCGCATTCCTGCTTCCCACGACCACATTTCCACTCCGGGCTGGGTCGGGTCGATGTCGGCTGCCATACAGCGGCCTACATCCTTGTTGCTTTTCACTTGGAGAATGATCTCTCCCGTTGCCGCGTCGCGATAAGTACTGCCGTCACGTTTGTTCTCATGACAGTCCCACACTTGCAGTCCCTTGCGTGAAGGGTCAAAATGGGTAAGATGGATAGCGTCTCCGTGTCCCATCTTGGTAGAGTAGAGTCCTTTGCCATTATGGTCGATGGCGCAAGAACCGTAAATAATTTCATCGCAACCGTCACCGTCCACATCTCCTACACGCAGGTTGTGATTCCCTTGTCCGGCATAATCTTCGCAACCGGGGTCATTACTATCGAATACCCAGTGTTTTTTCAGCTCTTTCCCGTTCCAGCCGAAGGCAGCCAGGACGGTGCGGGTGTAATACCCCCGGCACATCACTACACTTGGATGAATTCCATCCAGATAGGCTACACAAGCCAGAAAACGGTCGCTGCGGTTGGCACGTTCATCTCCCCAATCGGAAGGATCACCGCGCTGAGGGATATAGTCAATCGTGTGCAATGCTTCTCCCGTCAGTCCGGAAAATACGGTTAAATACTCCTTGCCTTTCCATACCCGTCCTTGATTGACAATCGCGTTTCTTTTCTTGCTGAAAGTACCGGGTTCACGATAATCGGCTTGAGTGTTCCCTATGACATTCCCTTTTGCGTCAACACTTCCGTCTGCTGTGCGCGTCACGACTTCCGCTTTCCCGTCACCGTCCAGGTCATATACCATAAATTGTGTATAGTGTGCCCCTGCCCGTATATTTTTACCTAGATTAATGCGCCATAACTGTTCACCGTTCAGCCGGTAACAATCGATAAGCACTTCTCCGGTATATCCGTCATGCGAATTATCCCGTGAATTGCTTGGATCCCATTTCAAGATGATTTCATATTCTCCGTCACCGTCCACATCACCGATGGAAGCGTCGTTGGGACTATACGTATAGCTGTCTCCTGCGGGAGTTACTCCGCCTTCCGGTCTTTTCAATGGTATTTGCAGATAGCCGAGAGGAGAGTTCTCTGGTAAGGTATACTTGCCACCCGTATGGTGGGTCTCTTTGCCTTTTATCACAGGGCGTACTTCATAAACTGCCGCTGCCGGACTTCCGTTCTTGTCGCGAAACATCGTACCGGTGATAACGGGTTGGTCATTCAGTTTCTTGCCGTCCCGGTAAACATTGAATCCGGTTTTTATCGGGTCGGAAGATAAATATCTCCAGGAGACGACAACTTCCGAAGGGTTCTCACGGATAGCGATTACTCCGCGTCCGAGCTTCTCCCGTTGGAGTTTGGAATAGTTGTAATTGGGTTGTGCCATTACAGTCGGTATAGTAACCAATGTAAGCATACATAACAGTAACCAGCTTGTACTTCTTTTCATGTCACTCTATTATTTTGAGTATTAGATAATTCTTTTTATTTCATGTGGCAAATTTAGTCCTTTTTTGAATGCCTGTACATGGAAATATGTACAAAGACAATATAGAATTGTCCACCTGTGTATATAGGATTATCCATTCCATATAAATTTCTATCTTTTATGTACATTCGTCTATTTCGCCTTCTATGGAATGCGGTAATTTTGCAATGTGAATAAAAAGGAGTGAATATGAAGTATCTTTTATCTATTGTACTATTGACATTGATTGGCTTTACGAGTCCGGAAAGAACCATTACCGTTTCCGCGCATGACTGGGGGAATGTCCCTGTACAACCCGATTTGTCGTGGGCGGAACAGGTAGGTGCGCAACGGGTTCCTAAGTCCGACTGTATCCATGCAACGGACTTCGGACTGAAAAGTGATACTTCCGTTCTTAGTACCCGTTTTATTCAATCGGCTATTGACGCTTGCCATGAAAAGGGGGGAGGGACGGTTATCATTCCTTCGGGCGTTTACCGTATAGGCGCCTTATTCATTAAAAGCGGAGTGAACCTTCATCTGAGCAAAGGCACAACGTTGATAGCAAGTGAGGATATCCGTGACTATCCGGAATTTCCTTCGCGTATTGCCGGCATTGAAATGACATGGCCTTCGGCCGTTGTCAATATCATGGATGCGGAGAATGCTGCGTTGACAGGCGAAGGATTCATTGATTGCCGTGGAAAGGTGTTTTGGGATAAATATTGGGAGATGCGCAAGGAATATGAGAAGAAGAAACTCCGTTGGATTGTGGATTACGACTGCAAACGGGTGCGGGGAATCCTTGTCTCAAACAGCAAACATATCACTTTAAAAGATTTCACCCTTGTACGTACCGGTTTTTGGGCTTGCCAGATTTTGTATTCCGATCATTGTTCGGTGGATGGCGTTACCATTAATAATAATGTGGGAGGACACGGACCGAGTACGGACGGAATTGATATAGACTCTTCGACCAATATTCTGGTTGAGAACTGTGAGGTGGATTGCAATGACGATAATATCTGTATCAAAGCGGGCCGCGATGCGGATGGGCTACGCGTGAACCGACCGACAGAGAATGTGGTAATCCGTAACTGTACCGCACGCAAAGGGGCGGGATTGGTGACGTGCGGCAGTGAGACTTCCGGTTCTATCCGTAATGTGCTTGCCTACGATCTGAAAGCTTACGGCACGGGAGCGGCGTTGCGTCTGAAATCATCCATGAATCGTGGAGGAACGGTGGAGAATATTTATATGACCCGTGTGAAGGCTGATAGCGTAAAGTATGTATTGGCTGTGGGGTTGAACTGGAATCCCAAATACAGTTACTCCGCTTTGCCCGAAGAATATAAGGGGAAAAAGATTCCGTCACACTGGGTTACCATGCTGACTCCCGTCGAACCGAAGGAGAAAGGATATCCTTATTTCCGTAATGTGTATTTCTCGAATATACAGGCCGACAGGGCAAAACGTTTTATCACAGCTTCCGGATGGAATGAGGAGCTCCGCATTGAAAACTTCTACCTGTCTAATATTAATGCGAGTGTGGAGTCTGCCGGAAAAATCGCTTATAGCAAGAACTTCCGGTTGAAGGATATTCATCTGACAGTGGAAGATAAGACTAAAGTGCAGGAAGAGGATAATATAGACAGTCGGATTGAGATAGATTATAAATGATTTTTCCTTTTGCAATAATACCTTATATATATTGATATGAATACCATGAAACGCTTTTACTTTTTTCTTTCTTTTATAGGGATGTGTCTTTGTCTTCCGGCAACAAATTATTTTGTGGCTACGAATGGTAGCGATACCAACAGTGGAACAATAGAGAAACCTTTTGCCACTTTGAGGAAAGCACAATCGAAAGTGGTTGCCGGAGATACTGTTTATATCCGCCGGGGAACATACAAGATAACGGAGTCTGAGGTGATGGAACACCATACGGCGGGGAGTACTACCTGGAGCCGTGTCTTTAAAATGGATAAAAGCGGGACGGGGAAGGATAAGCGGATCTGCTATTCCGGCTATAAGAACGAACGTCCGGTATTTGACCTTTCGGAAGTAAAGCCCGTCAATGAACGGGTTATTGTGTTTTATGTAAGCGGTTCGTATCTGCACTTCAGAAATATGGAAGTAGTGGGCACGCAAGTGACAATCACAGAACATACACAGTCCGAATGTTTCCGCAATGAAGGAGGCAGTAACAATATCTATGAGCATTTGTCTATGCACGATGGCATGGCTATCGGCTTTTATATAGTGACGGGCAAAGATAATCTGGTGCTGAATTGCGATGCATACAATAATTATGATCCTGTATCCGATAGCGGAAGCGGAGGAAATGTGGACGGCTTCGGAGGTCATCTGACTTCGGAAGCCTATACGGGTAATGTGTTTCGGGGATGTCGTGCCTGGTACAATAGCGACGATGGCTTCGATTTAATTAATTGCAAGGCGGCTTTTACCATTGATAATTGCTGGTCTTTTCTGAATGGATATACGAAGGAGGGGGATAAGGCCGGAGATGGAACCGGATTTAAATCGGGAGGTTATGGCATGAGTGATAATCCAAAGGTGCCGAAGGTGATTCCGATGCATATCGTTCAGTATTGTCTGGCTTATAAGAATAAAAACAAAGGGTTCTATGCCAATCATCATCTGGGAGGGATTGCCTGGTATAATAACACGGGCTACCGTAACCCGTCCAATTTCTGTATGTTGAACAGGAAAAGTGCATCCGAAAAAGTAGATGTGCCGGGTTATGGTCATATTATAAAGAATAACATATCTTATATGCCTCGAAGCGCGGGCAAACACTTGATAGACGTGGATGAAACACTGTGCGAGATTGTGAATAACTCTTTTGCTCCCGAAAGTTATGAACTGACTTCTGCCGACTTTATAAGTCTTGAAGATACGGAACTGATGAATCCGCGTCAGGCGGACGGAACTTTGCCGGATATTGGCTTTCTGAAAATAACGGCAAGCAGCATGCTTTATGGCAAAGGCATGGGATATGAGGCCGGAGGGCAAGTTCCTGTTCCCGATGAGGATCGATTCGGTTGGCTGGAGGCTGCCGCTATCGCAGTGGAAGATAATATGGCAAGTGTGGTAGGACCGGATGCAGAGTTGTTTACCAGTTTTTTTGTGAACAACAATCGCGTATCGTTTACAGAAAGAAAAGTTGACCTTTCTTCCTATCAGGGACTTGTAATGTTGGAAGCGAGGGCTGCCAACGGTACTATTGTCCGGTTAAAAGTAAACAAATAATAACCTTGAAGATATTATTGATATGAGAAAACATCACATAATAACAAGAATCTTTTTAGCTACGGGAGTACTGTTCTGTCTCTTTCTCACTGCTTGCGGTAATGATAATGGCATGGATGACATAAATCCTGATATGTCTTCGGAGCAAACGCCTCATTTCTTGTGGGACACGAAAATCCTTTTGGAAGAACCGAACGGTTGGGGTTTGCTGGTACAGCCAGGTTCCGTTGCAATAACCAATCTTACAGAGGGTAAACAATACAGATTGCTATGGCAGGGAGATTGGTCTACGGGAAAGAAGGCTACTCCTGTTTTGAGAATTGTGGAAAAAGGGAAACAGACTGAAATCATAGCTTTAAAACAATTGGAAGTGTCTGTGATAAAGGACGGACACTATTCTCTCACGTTCGGTAGTGATGATAGAGAGGGGGAGTTGGTGCTCGCTAAGTGAGAGGTTGCATTAGCCTTAATTTCTTTTATCATGGTTCTCGATCCATATACCAGAGCTTCCATGCTTAATCTGGATATTCGTCAAGAAGTGAAGATTGTGAAAGATCCGATAGTAGATTAGGTGGCGGATGCCTGTAGGTAATACGTAAAGGCTACGTGCCTGTTAGTAAGAACATACGTGCTTAGTATGTAAAACGTCTGAGAATCGTAAAGGCTCACATTACAGGGCAGACGCATTAAAAATTATTTTCCTGTAAAAGTTGTGATAAATATTTTTCATCCCATCCGGCTTTTAGTCTTTTCAGATTCATGCTTCCTTTTGTTGTTTTCTCATTCTTTA